>JAQBVH010000325.1 GCA_027623615.1 Planctomycetota bacterium
ACCCCAAGAAAAAGCCCCCCAGGCCCGGTGGGGATCGGGCTGGGGGGCGGGTTGCGGGCGCTGCATGGGGGACATTCAGCGGTTCCGCAGGTGGCAGTCATGGCCACGCCGAGCGACGTGAATGACTACCGACGGGGGATGTGTTCTCCGGAGGTGACCTCGTGGAGCACAGTCGCGAGGTCTTCGGCAAGAATCTCCGGGTCCACGGGGAAGTTGCCGTCTTTGACGGCCATCCCCGTTCGAACCCCCGCCAGTCGACAGCTGGCGCGCCATCCCGCGACCAGCTCCAACGAACTGTCTCCGATCACCCAGCTCTGGTCGAGGATGATGCCGTCGACCTGGGCTGCGTGGTAGAGACCGCCCGTGTTCGGTAGGCAGAAGACCGAGTCCTTGATGTGGGGTGGGACCCCTTCCGGATCATCGGTGCAGGCATAGTTGCGGCGGATCGGTACGCCGTGGGAGCGCATGTGCTCGAGCAGGTCCTGCTCGAACTGGAGCCACGACTCCATCGATTGCTGGCCGAGGGCGACCGAGCTCTCGTTCCCGATCAGGTACAGGTTCCAGCCGGCCTGGCCTGCGTGGAAGAGAGCGTCGAGGGTGCCCGGCGTGAAGCAGGCATCTTCGAAGCGCGAGACGTAGCCCTGCTCGGGCAACTCGAGCAGGGTGCCCCAACGATCGATGAAGAGCCCGCGTGCCGGATGGCCAGAGCCCGGCAACTGCGGATACTGGGAGCGCATGAAAAAAAGGGAGAGGTTCCTCGGATGAGAGGGGGACTCCCTGGTTCTCGGAATGCGCCGCCTCCGTCTGAGAGCCAACCTCGCGATTTGCTCACGACGCGCGGTGGAAACTTGTTCGTGCCGAACTCCCGCGCAAGGTTGCTGGTGCCCGCTTCAAGTGACGCGTCGCCACCGTTCGATCCTCACCAGAGAACGGCTGTATCCCTGTGCAACGTCCCCTCCGCATCGCCCTCGTGCTCGATCCGTTCCGCCGCATGCGCCGCGGAAGCGAGCACCCGATCAATCTGGCCCGGGAGTTCTTGGGGCGAGGTCACATCGTGCGCGGCTTCGGTGCTCCCGCAGGTGCGATCCCGCATGGGGGCGAGGACACGGATCTCAGAACGACCCTGACCGACTTCCGCCCCGATGTCGTGCTTGCCTACGTGGTCGACTCGCCCGCAGCCTGGAAGGGGGCCCGCGTCGCCCAGGGTGTCGGCGCCGAGTTGATCCTGGTAGAGGAGGGCTACTCGCACCGCGCCGGCCAGCTCGGCCGCCTGCTGCGCGTCGTCGGCCGCCGCCTCTGGGGAGCAGTCGTGCGGCGCCGCACGTCGCGGGTGCTCGCACTCGATCCCGTGGCCGCGACCCAGCTTGCCGAGCGGGGCTTCGACGCCGATCGCATCTACACCATTCCTCCTGGCGTCGACCTGACCCGCTACCGGCCTGGGCTGACCAGCCACCTCCCGAGCGCCCACGGCGTCCAGGGGCGCATGATCCTGGTCTACGCGGAACAGACACCGGACGTCGGCCTCGACCGCATCGTGCGTGCCTTCGCCGATACCGTCGGTCGCAGCGGCAGCTGGTCCCTGGTCCTCGCTGGCGAGGGCACGGCCGGTCCTTCCCTGCGCGCCCTGGCCGTCAGCCGTGGAGTTGGTGCGAGCGTGCACTGGTTGCCCAAGGCCTCACGGGATGTCCTGCCCGGGTTGCTCGGCGCCGCCACTCTTGTACTCGCACCCCGGGACCCCAGCGACGTGGGCGGGTGGCGCCTGCGACGCGCGCTGGCTTGCGGCGCGCCGGTGCTCGCCGCGCCGAGCCCGACCCACTGCGATTGGATCGAGCACGACGGCAATGGACTGTTGCTCGAGGATGATTCGACCGAGGCGTGGACCGGCGCCCTGCGCCAGGCGACCGGCGCCCCTGACCGCCGCCAGCGCTGGGGGCAGCGCGCCCGTCAGGTGGCGGAGCAGCGACTCGACTGGGCGCTCCTCGCGGCAGAGGTCGAAGCCGTGCTGCTCGGGGCCCTCGCTGAGCGCGAGGCCGAGCTGGAAGCGCGCACCGCGTGAGGAACGCAGCGGACCGGTCCAGGGTCACCCCCGAGCCGGTCCGGATGCTTGCGAGGCGCGGCGTGGCTCAGGCCTGGCCGCCTTCTTCGGTCGCCTTCTTCAGCTCTTCCTTCAGGAAGGCCATGTCCTCCGCGTACTGACGCACCGCTTCGCGGGTCTCGTTGTCGATGTTCGTGAAGACCGCCGAGACCTTGACGCCCTCGGCGCGCTCCTCGAGCGTGCCGACCTCGACGTGCGCCTCACAGTAGCCGCGCTGGAGCAGGGGCAGGCGGAACTTGACGTTGAGGGACGTGCCCACGGACAACATCTGACCCATGTCGAAGGCCGACAGATCGGTCTTGCCGCCGTTCCAGGTGAACGCCACGCCCTTGTCGGACAACGCCGCCATGCGACCGACCCCGCTCCAGTTCGAGCCGAAGGCGTGGCCATGCACGGGGTTCTCGGCCTTGACCTTGGCAATGAAGTGCTCGAGGCGCTCCTTGTCCGTCAGGGTGAACAGCACCGAAGAGGGATCCTGCTCGAAGCCGGCGGCCTCGGACGACTGGCCGGGCTGCGCACCGCGCAGGGCGGCGATCCCATCCTCGTCCGTGTCGTAGATCGGCACGACCCGGTCGAGACCGACCTTCTCGATGATGTCCCGGCAGAAGGCGGAGGGGCGCGAGATGACGAGCTTGCCGCCCTCCTTGCCCAGCGCCTTCGAGGCCTTGATGATCGCACCCAGCGCGGTGGAGTTGATGAACTTCACCATGCGCAGGTTCAGGACCACGTGGTGCACGCCGGTCTTTTGGATCCCATCGACCTCCTCCTGGAGGAGCGGGCAGTAGTAGGTGTCGAATTCGCCGCGCAGGTGCAGGACGGCGTGGTGTTCACTGGGTTCGACCGTGATGTGCATTGTGTCTCCAGACCTTCGTGGTCCCCGGCCGGCGCGGATGGCCCGCAGCGGGGGCGCATCAGTTTCCCGGCGACGCCCCGGGTAGGCAAGGGGCCGGGCTGGATAGACTCTTGGGCATGGCGTTCTGGCGCAAGAAGTCCGGCTCACCGCCCCCCGCTCCGGCTGGGGTGGCTCCTCCCCCCCAACCCGTCCAGCACGACGACCCGCCCACCCAGTTCCTGTCGGGCGATCCCCTCAGGGACCGGAAACAGGTACGGGTCCTCCTGGACGCGATCGCCCGGGTCAGCGAATCCCGCGATCTGGAGTCCCTGCTGGAGCACGTGGTCGACAGCGCGGTCGAGACCACCGGTGCCGAGCAGGGCTTGCTCATCCTGCTCGACGACTCGGGCCAGCAGAGCGTCCGGGTCGCCCGGAAGCGGCACAAGGCCAGCGGCATGGCCGACTCGCTCACGGACGTCAAGTACTCGACCAGCGTGGTCGGCAAGGTCCTCGAGGCCGAGACTCCCCTGCGCACGACGGTCCAAACAGATGCCGAGGCCCTGGAGCTGGGCGCCTCGGTCTTCGACCTCAAGCTGCGGGCCGTGATGTGCGTCCCCCTCTCCCCGGATGGTGTGCAGGGCAAGGCCCACCTGCGCGGGGCCCTCTACGTCGACTCCAAGGCCGCCACGCGGGAGTTCAAGGACGAGGACCTGTCCCTCTTCTACGCGCTCGCCCAGCACATCGCGATCGCCCTCGAGAACGCCCACCTGAACCTGGAGTCCCTCGAGAAGGTGCGCCTGGAGCGCTCCCTGGAGATCGCCTCCGAGATCCAGGAGGGGCTGATGCCCAAGGCTCCACCCGTGCTGCCGGGCTACGACGTCTTTGGCTGGTACCGCCCAGCGGAGCACGCCACCGGGGACTTCTACGACTTCGTGAAGACCCGGGACGGGCGCCTGGCGGTCGTGCTCGGGGACGTGACCGGCCACGGCATCGGACCGGCCTTGGTGACCGCCACCGCGCAGGCCTCCCTGCGCTCGTACGCCAAGGTCTTGCCGGACCCGGGCACGGTCGTCACGATGCTCAACCAGGACCTGTCCGAGCGGTTGGACACGGGCATGTTCCTGACCCTGTTCCTGGCGTTCCTCAGCGCGGACGGCACGGTCCAGTTCGTGAACGCGGGCCAGACCCCGCCCCTGCTCTGGCGCCAGAAGGACGGCACCATCGAGACGCTCAGGGGCACCGGCCCGGCCCTCGGACTCCTGAACGACTTCGAGTACGAGGTCGGCAGCGCCGTGGTCCTCGAGCCCGGTGACACCCTGGTGATGCTCACCGATGGCCTGATCGAGGCGCGCCATCGCGACAGGCCCGATCGCCTGTTCGACGAGCAGGGCGTACGTGCCATGCTCTCGGAGATCGGCTACACCAACCCCTCGGCCAAGGACCTGACCGAATCTCTGGTGAAGAGCGTGCTCGAGTTCGCCGGGGGCGAACGGGAGGACGACATGACCGTGGTCGCCGTTCGTCGGACCACCTGACCGGCGCGGCACCGTGGGCCTCCTCCGGCGCAGCGCACCTCGCCCCAGTTCCGACCCGCGCCGGCCCTACCCGGCGGTCGCCCTGGGAGGGGACTATCTACGCCGCGTCGAGCAGCTGACCCTTCGCCTCGCGGCGACCAAGGAGCGTCGCGAAGGCGCGGGCTCGGCCGCGGTGGTCGGCGCCGGCGAGGAGTTCGTCGGCTATCGGCCCTACCGCGACGGCGAGGACCTGCGCGGCCTGGCCTGGGACCTGCTCGCCCGCCTGGATCGTCCCTACGTACGCGTCACCCGGCGCGAGGCCGCCGAGCGCTGGAGCGTGCTGCTCGACACGAGCGCTTCGATGGCCGTCGGGCCGCCCGGCAAGCTGCAAGTCGCTGCGGAGGTGGTGGGGGCCCTGGCCAGCCTGGCCCTGCGTGGCGGAGCTGCGGTCGAGGTGGCCGCGAGCGACGGCTCGCGGCCCCTCACGGTT
>JAQBVH010000326.1 GCA_027623615.1 Planctomycetota bacterium
GGTAGGTTCGACCAGCCGTAGCGCACGGCGACCGGCGCAGACACCGCATCACTCCAGACGAGCAAGCGGGCGCCGTCGACCCGCGCCTGGGCATGCTGGAAGACCTGGTCCTCGCCCGCGATGTAGAAGCCGGCGTCCTCGTCCTGGTCGAGCACGAGGCCGCGCGCGGTCTCCTCCTCGAACTCGACAACGACCTTGCCAGCCTCGATGCGACTCGAGGCGTAGACCGGGCCGCGCCACTCGAGGAGCGTGTCCTTGCCGGGCTGCTTCACGCCGTGGACCTCGGCCAGGGCCCAGCGCGCCGCGCGCTCGCCGACCGGTTGCTTGCGCCCGGGGTGGATGCTGCGGCTCGAGTTCGTGTCGAAGGTCACGATCAGGCCCGTGTTCTCGCTGCGCCGCCAGGTGTCGAACTGGACCTCGCGCACCACGTTGGTGTGGTGGTTCATGTCGTAGGTCATCGAGCGGCGCGTGCTCCAGCCCGCGATCTGGATGATCCCGAAGGGCAGGTCGGGGCGACCGAACTGGGCGCGCCAGTCCTCGATCACCGCAGGGAAGGTCGCGTAGAACGGCTTCCACGATTCGCCGAAGGAGTTGTTCTCGCCCTGGTAGAACAGGACACCCGTGATGGTGGCCTGCGCGATGGGGTGGATCATCCCGTTCGCCATGCCTCCGGGGTGCGGATGGGTGGCGGGGTCCTCGTAGGCCTTGGGGTTCGGTCGGCCCGGTTCGCGTTCACCGGCCGCTTGGGCCTCGACCCTGGCTTGCTCCCACGCGGCGACGTCCGCCGCGAGGCGCCGGGCCGCGCCGTCCTCGCCGCCGCCCTCGATCCAGGCGCCGTGGCTGGTCTCGAACTCGGTGAAGTAGGGCGCCATTTCCGGCACCTCGCGCAGCCGCTCGCTGCGCACCCAGTGCTGGGCCATGGTGCCGCCCCACGACACGTCGACCAGTCCGATCGGCACCTGCAGCCGGCGGCTGAGGCGCCGGGCGAAGTAGTAGCCGACCCCGGTGCAGTTGGCGACCTCGGGCGCGACGCAGCGCAGCCAAAGTTGGGCCGGGAAGTCGTCCTGGGCCTCGAGGCGCGCGACCTTCGGCAAGCGCAGGAAGCGCACGTGCGGAGAGTCGGCCGAGTCGATCTCCACGTCGGCGTCGCGGGTGCCGCGCAGGGTCCATTCCATGTTGCTCTGCCCGCCGCAGACCCAGACGTCACCGACGAGCACGCCAACGCGCTCGGATCGCTCGCCGCCGCTCTCGACCCAGAGGGTCTGCTCCTCGAAGCTTGCCGTGAGCGGCGCCAGCTCCAGCGACCACCCGCCGTCCGCAGAGACGGTAGTGGCGGCGGAGTGATCGCCGAGACCCGCGCGCAGCGCGGCGCCCGGGGTCCCCGAGCCCCAGACGCGAACCGGTCGGTCCCGTTGGAGCACCATGGAGTCACCGAAGTAGCTGGCCAGGTGCACCTGTGCCAGGCCGGGGACTGCGAACACGAGCAGGGAGAGGAGAGAGCGCCACATGCGCGCATCCTACGGTGTGGCGGTGGGTGGCCGCGGTGTGGCCGGGCCTCGCCCCGACCACGACGGGCTACGGGCAGAGCGGCTCGGCGAAGGCCGACACCTCGAGCCCGGTCCGGCGCCGGTACCAGCCCTCGATGCCGGGCACGTAGCGCAGGCGGACTCCCTCCGCGAGCAGGCGTCGCAGGCGCGACTCGTTCGCGATCGAGACGTGCAGGTCGACCGGGCCGACGGACTCCTTGCCACCGAGGGCGAAGCGCACCTTGGGGTACATGCGTCCACAGAGCAGCGCGGTGGGCTCCGTGCACTGCTCCACGGCCTCGACCACATCCTCGACGAGCGTCATCTCCTGCAGGCGCCGGCGGTGATCGACGAGGACCGGCGCGGGCTGGCGCACGCCGACCAGGGAGGAAGCCAGGAGCAGCCCGGCGAGCGCCCAACTCGCCCGGGGCTCGAGGCGCGGTGCGATCCAGAGAAGGACCCCGACGACTGCCGGCAACAGGTACTCCGGTTCGTAGGGTGCGCTGAGGTAGAGTGCCAGATGGGGGAGGACGATCGCCGCCGCGTCCGAGCGCGGGCGCTCGCCGCGACTGGCGCGTAGGGCGAGCGCACTGGCGAGCAGCACGCCGATGAGGCCGATCTCCCCGAACACACCGAGCGTGCCTTGCCGCAGCACGAAGAGCGCGTCCGGCCGCGCTCCGCCGAGCGGGACCAGACCCTCCCACCCGGCGACCGCCACGGTTGCGAGGTAGGCCTGCGCTCCCACGGCGAACACGATCGCGACCGTGAGCAGGCGCCGCTCGGCACGCAGGAGGATCGGAACGAGCAGCAGCCCGCTCGTCGCGCGCGCGGCGATCGCCAGGCCCAGGAGCACGCCGGTGGCGACGGGCCGCTCCCGGTGCGCGGCGCGCAGGGCGGCGAGAGCCAGGCCGAGGCCGAAGAGGTAGTCGATGCTCGTCACGCTCGCGACCCAGACGGTCGGCACGCAGGCGAAGGCGAGGGCGATCGCGCCGGGTTCGCGCGCGCCGTGGGCGCGGGCCAGGTCGAGCACGCGCAGGGTCACGAGCGTCGAGACCACCGCGACCAGTCCGTTGGTGGCAAGGGGCCCGAGGTTCACGAGCGGCGCGAACAGGACCTCGACCAGGGGATACCCGGGCGGGCGGGATGGCCTGTACGTGCCCTCCTCGATCAACCCGCGCGCCGACTCCATCAGCATCCACGCGTCGAAGTCGTACCCGTAGCCGGCGTCGAGCAGCGGCAGACGGGTGAGCAGGACCAGGGCGGCGATCAGGAGGGAGAGCTTCAGGGCGCGGCGAGGTTAGCACCAGGTGTCTGCATGCGCCGAGCCCGGGCGCGGTCGGGCCAGGCGCGTGCGCCCCAGGTGCTCGCTCCGGCGGTCACAGCGTCAGGTGTGGCGCCAGCCAACACACACGCCTCCGGAGGAGGCGTAGGCGGCCCGAGCGGGGTCGCCTATGGTGGCCCGCATGAGCACCGACCCGCGCTTCCCGATCGGCCCCTTCGAGGCCCCCGCGACCTACTCCTCCGACACGATCCGCGCCGGCATCGAGCGCATCGCGGCGTGTCCTGCGAACCTGCGCGCCGCGGTGGCGGGCCTCGACGAGGCCCAGCTCGACACGCCCTACCGCGAGGGCGGCTGGACCGTGCGCCAGGTGGTGCACCACCTGCCCGACAGCCACATGAACAGCCTCGTGCGCATCAAGCTGGCGTTGACGGAGGACGAGCCGACCATCCGGCCCTACGACGAGGCCGCCTGGGGCGAACTGATCGGCGCGCGCGAGGGCGCGGTCGAGCCCTCGCTGACCCTGCTCGAGGCGCTGCACGCCGTCTGGGTGCCGCTCCTCGAGGGCCTCGATTCCGACGAACTCGGCCGCCGTTTCCATCACCCCGAAATGCAAGCGCCCCTTGATCTCGCGACCCAGGTTTCGCTCTATGCATGGCACGGGGACCACCACGTCGCCCACGTCACCCGGCTGCGGGAGGCGCGGGGTTGGTAGGCTCCTGGGACTTCGATTCGATCACGCACATGAAGCTCCTCTGCATCCTCCTCGTCGTCTGTCCCCTCTGTGCCTGTTCCGGGGAGCCCGCGTCCGTGGACGACCGATCCGGGACGGCTCAGGAGTCCTGGAAAGCGGTCGCGACCTACCAGAACCCGTCCCTGGCCGATGAAGGCAAGGCCGCCCACGAGGCCCTGACCAAGGCCCTGGACGCCAAGGGCATCCACGCCATCGCCGCAGGCTCGCGCGGCTTCACGCTGAGCGTCGCGGAGAGCCAACTCGAGCAGGCGCGTGAGATCGTTCGAGACACGATCGAGAGCGGGGAGCTCGAGGCGCAGCTCGTGGAGTAGGACCGGCTCCCTCGTGGACGGTCAGGAGCGCGCCACCTCCGCTGCCCGCGCGTGGGCCTCGAGACCTTCGAGGCGCGCAAGGTCCGCGGCGTCGGACGCGCAGCCGTGAGCGGCCGAGAGCCAGGTCCGTATGCGCAGGAACGTGAAGACCGACAGACCCCCCGTGAAGCGTGCACCCCGGCCGGTGGGGAGGACGTGATTCGGGCCCGCGCCGTAGTCGCCGAGGACCTCCGCGCCGGCGCCGTGGAAGAGGGCGCCGTAGTGCTCGAGGCGCCCGATCCAGTCGCCCGGGTCGGCGACGGCGAGCTGGAGGTGCTCCGGTGCGAGCTCGTTCGCGATCGCGGCAGCCGCTGCGATGCTCCCGACGAGCACGGCGCCGCCCTGGCGCAGCGCCTCACGGGCGACGTCGGCCGTGGGCAGGGTCGCGAGCTGCTGTTCGAGGTGAGTCTGTACCGACGCGAGGAGGTCCTCGTTCGTGCTGATCAAGACCGGCACCGCGTCGGGGTCGTGCTCCGCTTGCGCCAGCAGATCCGCTGCGACCGCGACCGGGTCGGCGCTCGCGTCCGCGAGCACGCACAGCTCGCTCGGTCCGGCTAGCATGTCGATGCCGACCTCGCCGGCGACCAGCTGCTTGGCCGCGGTCACCCAGCGGTTGCCCGGGCCGCAGATCACGTCGACCGGAGGGGTGAAGGTGCCGATGGCGAGGGACGCGATCGCCTGGGCGCCGCCGAGCGTGAGCACACCGTCCGCGCCCGCGATCGCAGCGGCGGCGAGGGTGACCGGCGAGGGCCTGGGCGAGGCGACCCAGACCTCACGCACCCCCGCGGCGCGAGCGGTTACTGCGGTCATCAGGACGCTCGAAGGCAACGGGTAGCGGCCGCCCGGTGCGTAGCAACCCGCGCGTTCGACGGGCGCGATCGTGTGGCCGGCGCGGACGCCGTCCTGCTCGAACGTCAGCTCGGTCAGGCACCCGCGCTGGGCGCGCGCGAAAGCCTCGATCCGCGCGGCGGTGCGCTGCAGGAGCTCGACCTCGGGTCGCGGGCGCGTCGCGAGCACCC
>JAQBVH010000327.1 GCA_027623615.1 Planctomycetota bacterium
TTCTTGATGTCGGCGTTGTAGCGACCCATCGTGCCGCCGAGGCAGAGGTTGCCGTCGGAGCCGCCGGGGTTCTGGGTGAAGCCCTGGGTCTGCGAAACCAGGAAGTACCCGAACTGGTTCGGCGGCAGCTGTGTCGCGGTCAGGGTCACGTCGTTCAGGAGAGCCACGTCACTACCGGTGGCGGTGATCAGGCCGGGCAGGCCCGTCGAGTTGTTGACCGCAGGATCGCAGTACTTGCTGCCGATCGGGTCCGCGCCCGGGTCGAACATGGTGTTCGTCCAGACGTCGGTGCCGTCGCAGCGACCGATGACCATGTCCAGGTCGCCGTCATTGTCGATATCGAAGACCGCAACGTCGTGGGTGCCGACCATGTCGCTGGTCTTCATCCCCTTGACGCCGCGGAAGGTCGAGCTGGACTCTTCGTTGAGGTCCACGAAGCCGCCGACCGCGCCGCCGTCGTTGTGGTAGATGTGCAGGCGGCGGGAGCAGCCCGAGATGTCGACGTCCACGTCGGCGATGAGCGCATCGCCCCACCCGTCGTCGTCGAGGTCCGCGACCAGGGTGTTCGAGCCGAAGCCGTCGTCAGTGTTGAAGGTGTGGGCGGTGGACCAGATGACGCGGCCCAGGCCGTCGTTGCCCGTGTTCAGCATGTAGCGGTCGGACCCATCATCGGAGATGACCATGTCCAACTTGCCGTCCTGGTTGAGGTCGCCCACGTTCACGTGGTAGGGCTGACCCTGGTAGGGCTCGTGCAGGATGTTGAAGAAGCCCTCGTTGTTCGGGTTGTTGTAGCTGATCGCGACGAGCGGGTTGCCGCTGGTCTGGCCGAGGCCCGTGTTCTTGACGACGTCCATCACGCCGTCCTGGTTGATGTCGACGATCGAGGCCGAGGTGCCGAACGGGGACTTCAGCATCGCGGTCGTCATCCGCGCGTTGCTCTCGTCGGCGAAGAAGGCGGCGCCGTCGTTGATGAACAGGCGGTCGTTCACATCGCTGAAGCCAGCCACGTCGTAGTCGGCGAAGTACAGGTCCGCGAAGCCATCCCCGGTCACGTCACCGGCGCCAACGCCGCAGAAGAACGGGAAGTAGTTGTTGCCGTTGCCCAGCTTGATCTGGGGGGTGCGGTCCTCTTCGAAGTGCAGGCCGAGCCAGTCACCGTTGCCGTCGTTGCCCAGGTTCATGTAGACCCGGGGGTGGCTGATGTGCTTCGGCTGACCCGAGGTCAGGGTCGTGGCGGTCACCACGTCGTCCCAGCCGTCGTTGTCGAGGTCGAAGATGATCACGTCACGGTCGTTCGTGGGCGTCTTGAAGCCCTGGTCGCCGGCGACGTCGCTCGAGGTGGCGTACTGTGTCGTGCGATCGGTCAGGACGCCGTTCTCGTTCATGAGCAGGACGTTTTCCCGGCGGCCGGCCGTCGTGAAGGGCTGCTTACGGACGATGACGAGGTCGGTCCAGCCGTCGTTGTCCAGGTCGCCCCAGGCGTAGTCCTTCTCGTTGACGTCGCTCTCGACCAGGCTGTTGGCGGCCGAGATCAGCGAGTCGTTCTTTTCGTACTCGACCCAGCCGATCTGAGCCGAGGCGGCCGTGGGGAGCGCCAGGGCCGCGAAGCCGAGTCCCAGTGCGCGAGAGGTGGGGATGCGCATGAAGGAGACCTTTCGATGTGTGGTTGATCCGGCAAGGCGACCGACCCGCGCGGGGTGGGCGCTCGCTTTGCCTGAAGCTGATTGTGGAGAGGAGAGGAGCCGGTCCGCGACTGGGGAGAGAGTGAGCCCCGCTGACCGAAAAGTACCTCTGAAAGGTACTTGGGTGCTAGTTGGGCCGCAATCTGCGATGCAGATTCGTCTCTTGATGGACTCGGTTTGTGAACGACTTCCCACGTCGAAGACCCTGCACGGCGCTGATCGAGGGCATGCCCGATCTCCCTCTCGATCAGGGCTCGTCAGCGGCCCTCGCGCCTGGCGAGGATCCGGTAGAAGCGGGCCTCCGCCGTGCGGCCCCGGGATTCCAGGTGGCGCGCCAGGTCCGACCAGTCCCGGGGCACACCGAAGAACCACCGTCCGGGATACCCGTCGCGGGCATCGGCCCCGCGCGGCCCGGGTGCGTAAATGGCTGCGTCCGCCAGCAGGGTCTCGGGCGAGACCGGCCCAACATAGATCACCTGGACCCAACCGGCGCGGTCGACGAGCAGACTGGTGGGGAGCGCGGCGTGCCCCTCCTGCGCAAGGGTGTGGGCGAGCAGGCTCTCGATCAGCGCGCGCATCTCGTCGGTGAGGAACTGAGCCCGCGGGCCGGTGCCGGTCGCCGCGGGCAGCACACGATCCGTCAAGAAGGCCCGCGCCCGGTCAGCCGCCTCGCCCTGGTCGATGCAGAGCGGCACGAGCGCGAGGTCGAGGTCCTCGAGCTGGGCATGGTGTTGGCTGAGTTCGACCAGCTCACGCAGGCAAGGCACGCAGTCGATCGACCAGAGGTTGAGCAGGGCGGCCTGCGGGCCCGTGCGTTCCACGGGGAGGCCCTGGCGGCTCATCGGCGGCAGGGGGAACGGGGTGCGCAGGACGACCCGGCCCGGGATCGGCGTCTCCGCCGCGAATGCCCGCGGGGCCAGCGTGGCGCGCGCGGGGTCGGCGCCGACCATCTCCAGGCTGTCTTCGCTCAACCGGTGCAGGTGGCCTGGCGCGGGGCTCTCGAAGCGTTGGCCGTCACCGGCGGGCCAGTGCACCGTGACGGCGATGACCTTCTCACCGGCGGCGAGACCGAAGTGCTGTCGGAGCGAGCTCTGCGCCAGGTACCCGTCCCCGGCGATCACCTCTCGGGCGATGGAGGCTCGGACGCCGTCGCTCTCCGTCTCGAGCACGACCCGAGCCCCGATCGCGTCGCGATTGGCGCGACTGCCGACGAGCTCGAACGCGATCCAGCGGTCTCCGGGGTTCGTGGTGTTCGCCATGAGCCGCAGCTGGGGGCCGGTCCGGTTGCGCAGCCACAGGTCGAGGTCCCCGTCCCCGTCCCAGTCCGTGGCGACGACGGCGCGCGCGTCGTCGATCAGGTCGAGGCCGCTGAGTCCGGAGGCGTCGACGAACTGCCCGTCACCGCGGCTCAGGTAGGCCACGTTACGCTCGCGTCCACTCCACGAGGCGCCGCCGTCGAGGGCCTGGGTGATCTCCACCCATGCGCGCTCGTAGGGACCCAGCTCCTCGCTCGAACCGCTCGGCTCCTGCGACGCCACGCGTCGCCAGAAGAAGCTTCAGAGGTCGTCCTCGCGGTCGTTGGTCATGAACCCGTTCGGTACGACCAGGTCTTGGTGCCCGTTACCGTCCAGGTCCACGAAGCGTCCACCCCAGGACCAGCGGCCCATGCGGATGCCGGCGCGTCCGCCGACTTCTTCGAACCCGCCGGCGCCATTGAGGAACAGGCTGTTGCCCTGGGCGTGCCGTTGGGCGGCGGAGCGTGCCTCGGCGTCGTCAGCGGACTTGAAGCCCGGCAGGTAGGCCACGCGCAGCCCGGCGGACGAGAACATGTTCGAGACGTGCAGGTCGAGGTCCCCGTCTCGGTCCACGTCCGCCCAGCTCACGCCCATTCCCGCGGCCTGGTCCTCGATGCCCAGCTCGGCGGCGACGTCGACGAAGCGCCCGTCGTCGTTGCGATAGAAGTTGTTCCGGCCGAAGTCGTTGGCCACGTAGAGGTCGGGGTCCCCGTCCCGATCGTAGTCGACCCAGCTGGCCGCGAGGCTGAAGCGGTCGTTGCCCGCGGACAGACCGACCTCGGCCGTCACGTCGACGAACCCCTCGGGGCCGTCGTTGCGCAGGAGGTGATTGCCCGGACCGTTGCGCGCGTCCTGGAACGGCCGCGGGATCGACTGGCCGTAGGCGCTCTGCACGTAGCGCAGCGCATAGATGTCGAGGTCCCCGTCCAGGTCGAAGTCGGCCGCGGCCAGGGAGTAGAAGGGCGACGGTGATTCGGCCTGCAAGCTGGAGGCGGGGGTGAAGACCCCGTCGCCATCGTTGTGATGCAGGACGAGCGCTGGCCCGATCGCGGCCAACAGGTCCTTGTCCCCGTCCCCGTCGAAGTCGAGCAGGAGGACGCCCTTGGTGTCGTCGAGCCAGGCGACTCCAGCAGCCTGCCCACGCTCCTCGAGCGTTCCA
This sequence comes from Planctomycetota bacterium, assembly GCA_027623615.1. GTDB lineage: Bacteria > Planctomycetota > UBA1135 > UBA1135 > JALWOP01. Next base: position 4,137 of record JAQBVH010000327.1, read on the forward strand.
TCAGGGCGTCGCAGCAGGAGCAGGTTAGGGACGCCCGTGCCCATGGCCAGGTACAGGTCCTCGAGGCCGTCGCCGTTGACGTCCCCGAGGGCGATTCCGTTGTGCCCGAACCAGTGCGGCTCTCCGACCCGGTCGATGCGCCGCACCCATTGGTCGCAGCCGTAGGCTGTCAGGCGCGTGCTGCCTGAGCTCGGGTCCAGCACGCTGCCAGTGACCTCTTCAAACAGGGCACGCCCGCCGCGCAGGACCTCGTGATGCTCCTCGGCGAGCGCGACCAGGACTGGCTCCGGCCCGTCACCCGTGCGCCAGGTCAGCTCCCAAGTGCTGTTGCGCTGCAGCGGTCCCGCTGCGCCCAGTCCAATGGCGTGGACGAGCACCGTCGCGTGCAGGCTGCCCGCGCCAGGGTCGACACCGATGACCTTGAGCTCGATCCGCCGATCGCTGGTGCCGATCCACTCTGCAAGCAGCTGGGAGGCAAGCTGGCTGGCCGGGCGTGCTTCGGGCGCCCCGTTCGTGACGAGCTCGAGGGTCCAGCCGGGACCCGCATGCCGAGGCGTGACTGCTTGCGACTCAGAGGGCAGCATGAGGTCCGCGGCGAGCAGTCCCTCCGGAGGGGTCCAGCTCCCTTCAGCGCCCTCGAGCGACTCCCGCAGGAGCGCCAGCCGCGCGCCGATCGCCACGTTCCATGACTCGACCTCATCGGCGGGGTCCTCCTGGGCAGCCGCGGGCAACGCCAGGAGCAGACACAACGCGAGGACCGCCGCGCAGCAGGCGCGGCGGTCCCCCT
>JAQBVH010000328.1 GCA_027623615.1 Planctomycetota bacterium
GTCCCCGCGCCGCGCGGACAGGCGCCCCATCACGCCCCGCTCCCCGAGCCCCTGCACGTCCGGGTGGGCCGCCAGGATCTGCTCTGCCAGTGAGCTGCCTGAGCGCGGCACGCCGATCAGGAGCAGCGGGCACAGGCTGGGATCCCCGGCCCCGGTCAGGTGCAGCGGCGCGTGGCTCAGGGCGAGGTTGATCTGGAAGGCCAGCGGGTCGAAGGACACGCGCGCGCGCCGGTTGGCCGCCTCCCAGGCGGCGAAGGCGCCGGCGTGGTCCCCCTCCCGGTCGAGGGCATGGCCCAGGGCGAATTCGAGCCGCACTCGGCGCCCTGCCGGCCAGTCGCGACGCTCGAGGAGCGTGCGCAGCTCCGGGCTAGCGACGCACCCCGCCCGGGCGAGCGGCTCGTACGGGGCGACGTGTTCGGGCTCCAGGGCGAGCGCCGCGCGGCCCCAGCGCTCGAGCTGTCCGAGCTCTCCCTCGGCCAGGGCGCACTCGGCCAGGAGCAGAAAACAATTCAGGTCCCGGCCGCCTCGGCGCGAGAGCGCCCAGAGGGCCAGCTCGCGGGCGGCCCCGACCCGGCGCGCCTCCAGGGCACGCTGGGCGCGCTGGAGCATGCGCGGACGCGTGCTCGCCGGCGGGGGCATCGAGAGGGGTTGGCTCATCCGGGGACCTTCCGCAGTCTCGATCGGCCACAGGGCCCTGAGCCTGGAGCGCCACCGGGCCATTGCGCCGACCAGTCCCGCCCCTTAGAACGCATCTGGGCCTCCACCCTCCCCCTCCCGGCGGCCGAAGAACCCTCCCCATGAAGTTTCTCAAGGAGAACTGGATCTGGATCGTCGCCCCGGTGGTGACCGTCCTGATCGTCGTCGCGGCGCTGCTGTATTTCAACGACAAGGGCCCGGTCGACGACTTCACCTACCCCTTGAACTAGTGCAGTTCGTCAAGGACAACTGGATCTGGTTCGCGTCGCCGATCGTGACCGCGCTGATCGTGGTTGCCGTGCTGTTCTCCCTCAAGGAGCGTGACGGCTCGAACGCGGACTACGTCTACCAGTTGAACTAGCCGCGGGCGCCGCTCACTCGACCAGGTCGATCCCGAGGCGGCGCAGGAGGGCGAACCCGCCGCAGGCCTCAGTCACCAGGTGATGGATCGGCGTGTCCTCGTCGATCATCCAACGCGGCAGGCGCAGCGGGTCGCTGCCCTTGGTCACGACCCCGGCGTGGGTCGTGACGGCGCCCACGAACCCCGCGGCCTGCACCGCGTCGGCTGAGGCGGCGTCGAAGTCCCAGCGGCGCCCGAAGGGGTAGGCGAAGCTGACTCCGGCGTCCTCGCCGAGCTCGCGCACGAGGACCTCGCGACCGCCGCGCACCTCCTCGGCCTGCTCCTCTGCCGTGAGTGTCGACAGCACGTGGTGATGAACCGTGTGCCCGCCCAGCTCGAAGCGGCCGCTGGAGTGGAGGGCGCGCACGTCCTCCCAGTCCATGTAGATGCGCTCGCACAGGGCGCGCTCGTCGCCGCCCTGCTCCTGGAAGATCCGATCGAGGGCCTCGTCACGGGCGCCCGCCGGAGCCTCGTACTTGAGCACGCGCTTGGAGCGGTAGGCGAGGTCGCCTGGCGCCTCCTCGAGCAGGCGCCGCAGGCGCTCCGAGGTGTCGGCGTCGGTCACCTCGACCATCATCAAGCGCGTGGCCTGCTCGGCGTCGAGCTTGTCGATCAGCCAGAACCACTTGTGCGACCAGTTCACGCGGCGCTCCTCGAGCGGCCGGGACTCCAGATAGACCGTTGCCTTGCCGTCGACGCGCTCGAGGAGCGGCAGCAGCGCGCTGCGGTTGTCGGCGTACCCGTCGTCCATCGACAGCGCCACCATCGAGCGTTCCGCGCCAGCGGCGATCGCGCGCTGGCCCGCCCCGACGCTGACGAGCGGGAAGCGACGCCCGAGGGTGCGCAGGATGTACTCGAGGCGCCCCCGCGAGAGCTTCATGTCCGCGGGCAGGCCGCCGTTGGAGGCCTCCTCCTCGACGCAATGCCCGGCCAGGACGAGCAGCCGCGGCGGCATCAGGCGGTCGACGAGCCGCCAGAGGCCTGTGTGGTAGAGCCCGCGGGACCACAGCTCCCGCGCCCATCCCTTGAGCTTGTGCTTCACCGCACCAGCTCGTCGTCCCGGTCTCCGTCGGTGAAGTACCAGCTGGCCGGGTTCGAGGCGGCCTTGCACAGCGGGTTCTCCTCGTCGAGCAGGTGAGCGATCACGATCTTGTGATCGTCCGCCTTCGGCGCCCGGAAGCCGCTGTGGCGTAAGCGCTTCTCCCACCAGCTCCCTGCGATCGCGTGGGCGCGCGCGACCGAGGCGCTCGACTTCTGCAGGTGCCCGAGCGAGGCCTCGATGCAGCCGTCGATCGCGGCGTCGTTGATCCCGACCACGTCGACCACGTACCCGACCTCGCCCGGCTTCTCCGGCAGCTGCACGATGCAGTAGCCGACCATCGCGCCCCCGGGTGCGAAGGCGCCCTGGGCCTGGAAGCGTCCGCTCGGCGCGTCGAAGAAGCGCCAGTTCAAGTAGGCGTGGTCCCTGCGCACCATGAACGGGAAGTCCTTGGCCACGGCCTGCCCAACCGCGTCGACCTCCTCGCTGAAGCGCGCGAGGGGCACGACGTTGATCTTGCCGAACGAGTTCTTGCGCAGGGCGCCGCGGCGCATCGTGCCGCGCCAGAAGGTCCACGGGACGGCGGCGCTTGCGAGGCGGCCCGCCTTCATGCGCTCGGTGCGTGCCGCAGCGTTGGGCACGAGCACGAAGGTCCAGGGCCGGATCTTGCCGACCTCCTTCCAGCCCAGGTCGCGCGTGAAGATGTGCGCCGACTGACGGTTGGGCAGGCCGAAGACCATCGACCAGCCGCTCTCGTTCGCGTCCGCCATCGACTCACGGTCGAGCCGGGAGAAGATCCCGAGCTTGCGATGCTCGGGGTGGGTCATCACATCCCCGGTCTGACCGACCAGCGGGCGCGCGGGCTCCTCACCTCGGTGCAGCACGACCCGCGGCGAGCACGCGTAGTGCGAGAGGAGCGCACCACCCTCGTCCGCGGCCACGCGCGTGATCGCCGGACCATGGGGGTTGCGGTCATAGCGCCAGGGCACGATCCGCGAGCCATCTTCCTTCTGGAAGCACAGGTCGTAGAGAGCGGCCTGCTCGGCGCGGTCCTCAGGGGTGGTTGCCCGGGTCGAGAGCCCGGGCTTGGGCTGGGCGGGAGCGCTCATGGCCAGGGATTCTGAGTCCTCGGCCGCGTGGCCACAACGACTTGAGGCCCGATCGCCCACGCTGCAGACGCATTCGATGACTGCGAGGGTCACGGGCGCTCGCCAGCGACCCGCGCTCGCTGCGGGTCCCCCGGCGCAGGCCTACCGCACGAACTCCGTGTCCCGGTCTCCATCCATGAAGTACCAGCTCGCGGTCTTGAGGGTCGGGTTCGCCAGCGGATGATCCGCGTGGATCGCATAGGCGCCCACGGGCTTGTAGCCGCGCGGCCGGCGGAAGCCGCCGCGGGCGAGGATCTGCTCCCAGTACGAACCCTGCATGCCGTAAGCGCGAGCGACGACCGTGCCCATGCTCGCGAGCAGCGCCAGGGCGGCGTCCAGCGCCGCGCCCTCCGCGACCACATCCACGCCGCACAGGTCCGAGATGATCGCCACACCGGTCTCCGCTGACGGTCGCTGCACGACGGCATAGCCGACCAGATCTCCCAGACCATCACGGACACCGACAACCCGGAACAGGCCGCTGGGCGCGTCGATGAAGCGCCAGTTCAGATAGCGCGCGTCGCGGTGCACCATCCAGTCGAAGCGCGGCTCGACCGCCTCACTGACCGCCGTCACCGACTCGGGGAAGCGTTCGATCGAGAGGGTCTCAAGGCCGTGCGCTCGGGCGCGCAGGCGGCTGCGCGCCTGGGCGCCGCGCCAGGCGGCCCAAGGGGTTCCGAGCATGGCCAGCTTGCCGTTCTGCAGGCGCACCGCCCGTGCCTTGGCATCGGTCGCCAGGACGAAGTTCCAGGGACCGATGTGCCCGGCGAGCTGCCAGCCGAGCTTGCCGAAGAAGATCCGGCCCGAGAACTTGTTCGGCAGGCCCCAGGCGGCTGGCCAGCCGCGGCGCTGGGCCTCCTCCATCGCGTGCCAGTGCAAGGCGCTGAAGACCCCGCGGCTACGCAGCTCCGGATGGGTCATCACGTCCCCGGTCTGACCGACGGTCGCGTCGCCGGAGTCCTCGCCACGGAAGCGCACGCGCCGCGGTGAGCAGGCGTAGCTCGCCTGCAGCTCGCCCGCGTCGCCCACCGCGATCGGCGCGACGGTCATCCCGTGCGGGCATTCGTCGTAGCGCCAGGGGATCGTGATCGCCCCGTCGGTCTTGCCGAAGCACACGTCATAGAGCTCGCCCTGGACCTGACGGTCCCGCGGTCCTGCGAAGCGGGAGGTGAGCCCCTCGCCCGGGTCCGGCGGCCCACCCTCGGGGCAGAACGGAAGGTGCGGGAGCTCCTGTTGAGTCGATCCGCCCATCAGTGGTGGCTGGTCACGACGTGGCGCGACGGGGCCGGGACGAGGCCGAGCATGCGGCCGACGCGCTTGCGACCCAGGACCGGGTTCTCCATGTAGTAGAGCCCGCGCTCCCACGTGCGTCGCATGCGCTGGGGCATCGCGTAGTACCAACGCTCGTAGCGGCGCACCATGTCCTTGCGCAGCTCCTCCAGCTCGATCTGGGTGAAGTGCTCGTGGGAGTAGGCCGAGCGATTCGAGGAGACGTAGTTCTCGGACAGGTCCGACACGTCGATGTTCGCCTGGTAGCCGTCCCAGCTCTCCGTCCCGATCAGCGGGTTGAAGACCGAAATGCGAATGAGGTCCGGCCCGGCCAGCTTGAGCACCTTCTCGGTCTCGGC
>JAQBVH010000329.1 GCA_027623615.1 Planctomycetota bacterium
GGGGAAGAGTCTCCTCAACGGAAGGAGTACAGCAGGTCGAGCATGAGCGCGTCGACGTCGTCCCCGTTCACACCGAAGGTGCGGGTGAGCGTCAGGCGCGCGCCCAGGACGTCCGTGAACTGGTATTGCACGCCGCCGCCGAGGTAGAGGTCGCTGCCGGACTTGCTGAAGGCCGGCTCGGGAACGCCGCCGAAGATCTCCTGACCGTCCTGATCCCAGAAGAACAGGCCGCCGGTGGCCACCCAGCTCCAGTCCGTCTCCTTGACGGGGAACGAGCCCGTCGCGCCCAAGCGCACGCCGGTGGTGTCGATCGAGCCGTTGTCGGGGGTGCCCATCCAGGTGCCGTCCCAGGTGAAGGTGCCCAGGTCCACGTAGGCCAGGTCCAGGCTGACCTGGGGGTGCACCTTGGCCGAGAGGCCGAGCTGCAGGGAGGTGTCCTTCTCGTCGACGGCGCCGTTGAACTCGACGGCGCCGTCGGTGGAGGTGTCGAAGCTGACGGCGCCGAACCCGACCGAGGCGGAGAGGTCGAGGAGGCCGTAGTCCTTGTCCTTGGCGGACTTGCAGGAGGTGATCAGGAGCAGGCCGAAGAGGGGCAGCGTGAACTTCTTCATGGGTACAGAGGGTGGGGTCGACCTCTCCGCGGCGTGGGCCGCCTGCACCCGCCAGAATTTCGGGATTCATTCGGACCTCCCCCGAACGAGAGGTCGCGGGTCCACGCCGCGAGGCTCTCCACCTCGCCGCCGTTCGACGGCAGGAGCGTGAGCTGGGCGATGGCGACCAGAGCCTGCGTTCGCGGGAGGCGACCTACCTCTTCCAGTACTTCTCCACGACCCAGGCCGGCTGCCAGCCGTCTGGTTCGCGCTCGCGCCCGGACAGGTCGATCTCCATCGGCTGCACGGCGTCGACGAACAGCGGGTGCGGGTCCTCGACGCGCTGCTGCCACTCGGTGAGCTCCGCCATCATCTGCGCGACCCGGTCCGCCTGGTCCGGCACCCGCGCCAGGTTGTGGAGCTCGTCCGGATCGTTGGCCAGGTCGAAGAGCTGGAGGTGGTCGATCAGCGGGTAGCGGATCAGCTTGTAGCGGCCGTCGGTGAGGCCGCGCATCTTGTTCTCGTACGTGAGAAAGAGCGTGTCGCGCACGGAGGTGCGCTCGCCGCGCCAGATGGGCGAGAGGTCCTGGCCCTCCACGCCCTCCGGCAGCTCGACATCGGTCATCGCGCAGAGGGTCGGAAAGATGTCGTACAGGTACGTGAGCGCCGCCGTCTTACCGTGCGGCACTCCCGGCCCCGCGATCATCAGCGGGCAGCCCATCGAATGCTCGTAGACGCTCTGCTTGCCGAGCAGGCCGTGGCTGCCGACCGCGAGGCCATGGTCCGCGGCGTAGACGATGATCGTGTTGTCCGCCTCGCCCGTGCGCTCGAGCGCGGTCAGGATGCGACCGATCTGGTCGTCCATGTGGGAGATCATTCCGTAGTACTCGGCGAGCTGGTCGGAGATCACCTCCTTCGTGCGTGGCCACGCGGCCAACCCCTCGTCGCGGCCGGTCATCCAGCCGTTGTGGAAGGGGTGCTGCGGCATGAAGTTGGCCGGCAGGGGCGGGCGGTTCTCGTAGTAGAAGTCGCGGTAGGCCTGCGGGGGTTGGCGTGGGTCGTGCGGGGCTGTGAACGAGACGTAGAGGAAGAAGGGGGCCTCGCCGTCCCGCCCGTCGAGAAACTCGATCGCAGCGTCCGAGAAGAGCTCGCTCGAGAAGCGGTCGCCCGCGCGCTTCACGGTGAAGGTGTGGTCGGTCTTCACGTCGACGATCGGGACGCTGGTGTGGTCCGACATGCCACCGAGCATCACCGACCTGCCTCCCTGGAAGCTGCGCAGGAAGGCGTCTCCGCCGTTGTGCCACTTGCCAGTGCCGAAGGTCGTGTAGCCGCTGGCGCCGAGGAGCTCGGGCAGGGTCGTCACACCCTTCAGGTCCATCGGCACGCGATACAGCGTGCGCCCCGTCATCAACATCGCCCGGCTCGGTTGGCAGACCGCGCCGTGGATCGAGCCCATGCAGTAGTTGCGCGAGAAGCGAAAGCCCTCGCGCGCGATCGAGTCGAGGTGGATGGTCTTGATCGCGTCGTTGCCGAAGGCGCCCACCGCGTCGGGGCGCTGGTCGTCGGCGAAGAGGAACAGGATGTTGGGTCGACCATCCTGGGGTTGCGGCACGGCAGCCGCGGCGACGAGGGTCAGGGCGAAGGCGAGGTGCATGGCCGTGAATCTAACCGTGAGTTGTCTGCAGACGTGGGCGGGGCGGGCGAGGGCTTGCATGCTGGGCGGCAGGTACCCCACGCTGACCCACCACCACCCCCCGCCCACCCGCTCGGGGGGACCGAACCGCACGCCAAGAAGTTGCAACCCATGCGCCCCAAGCCCGACGAATTCGCCCCCGACTACCAGGTCTACGTCGACCGGGTCGAAGGGGATGACGTCCGCGCGGTCCTCGCCGCGCAGCCGGCCCAGGTCGAGGAGCTCCTCGGAAACCTGACCCCCCAGCAGGCCGGCCATCGCTACGGGTCGGGCAAGTGGTCGCTCGAGGAGGTCCTCGGACATGTGATCGACGTCGAGTGGGTCTTCCATAACCGGGTCCTGCGCATCGGTCGCGGTGACACGACCCCCCTGCCCGGCGTGGATCAGGACGTACTCATGGAAGGCGCGCGCTTCGAGGGCGCGCTCCCGAGCCTGCTCGCGGAGCTGCGCAGTCTGCGCGAGGCGAGCGGGCTCATGCTCGCGCGCATGACCGAGGAGGACCTGGATCGCCGCGGCACGGCCTCGGGGATGCCCTTCAGTGCGCGTGCGTTGTGCTTCATCATCGCTGGTCACGCCGGGCATCACCTCGAAGTGATCCGCGAGCGCTACCTGTGATCGACGGCGACCTGCACACGCACTTGATCCGGGCGATCATCACGAATGGGCGCGCGCCGGGTCTCGACAACCTGGCGGCCCACTTCGATCAACCCACGGCCGAGGTGCAGTCGGCGTTGCATCGCCTGCACGACGGTCATGGCCTCGTGCTGCATCCGGGCACGACCGAGGTCTGGGCGATCCACCCGTTCTCGCTGGTGCCCACCGGAACCTGGGTCGAGAACGACACGCGCGGCTGGTGGGCGCCGTGCCTGTGGTGCGGCCTCGGCATCGCGTCACTCGTGGGTCCGGACGTGCGCTTGCACGCGCGCATCGGAGGTGAATCCGAGCCCCTCGTGATCGAGCGCACGGACGCGGGCGTCACGCCCCCAGATCTCGTCATCCACTTCCCGGTGACCATCGCCCACGCGTGGGACAACGTGCACCGCTTCTGCGGCTGCGTACAGCCGTTCCACCGCGAGGGCGAGGTCGACGCCTGGTGCGCGCGCCACAGTCAGCCGCGCGGTGACGTGCGGCCGATCGCGCAGCTCGACGCATTGGCCCGCCACTGGTACGGCGGCTACGCGGACGAGGGTTGGCACAAGTGGACGGTCGACGAAGCGCGCGCGATCTTCGAGCGGCACGGCCTCGACGGTCCGACGTGGGAGCTGCCGGTGGCGGACGGACACTTCTAGGGCTGGGGCTCGTACAGGGTCAGAGTCTCGCCGGTCTCCAGATCATGCAGGACCAGTTCTTCCGAGTAGACGCTGGCCCCGTAGCGAGCATCGAACGGAAGGGCGAACGAGTCGAGCCAGGTCCCGTCCTCGCGCAGGATCCTGCCTGACGACCAGAGGATCTGGCCCGGAACCAAGCTCCAGCGGATGTACTTGAACGAGGACGCGACGAGCTCACCGGATTCCACGGTGTAGATGTCGCTGCGGGTGGTTGCTCGCGGCTCTCCCGGCTGCCGCGCTTCGGTGACGTGCACGGCCAGGTACCGACCGTCAGGAGAGACGTGGCACCTGTCGGCTTCCTCCAGTTCGATCAGGAGCCGTGCAGTCCCCGTCTCCAGGAAGTGCTGCCGCACCCCTTGCTCGGAGACGGTGAACACCTGCCCAGGAAGCGGGGACGGCTGGATGCGGCCCCTCCAGTCGAAGGTCACGTCCTTCTCGATCCAGGTCAGGCGATATCCGCCGAGGGCCGACTCGAGCTTGAACCAGGGTGCCAGCCCACGCTCCCGTTCGAAGGCCTTCAGCTCCGCAGCCGGGAGGCGCGAGGTGACCTGCGCTTGCTCCGGGTCGATCACCTCCAACCACTGCCCGCCTTGCTGGAGTGTTGGTCCGGCCACGCTGGTCGTGGTCAGGAGCCCGTCGTCTCCCCACGCGGTCGTCTCCAAGCCGCCGTAGGCGGGTGTGAAGAGCACGCGTGCCGCATTGCTGATCTCCCTCACCGAACGCGACTCACGGTCCAGGAGCCAAACCTCGCTGCGGGTGAGCGTGCGTCGCTTGTGGCTGAGGTACGGCGTCCTCAGGGTGTGCAGGTTGCGATGCACCTGCATGGCTATCCAGCGGCCGTCGGGCGACGGGTCCACGCGTTCGATCCAGATCCGCTCGTCGTGGGGGATCAGGTCGACCTCGGCCAAAGCACTGCGCGTCAACACGACACCGCACGGCGTAAGAACGAGGGCGACGCCTCCGAGCGACAGGAGCACGCTGCTCCGATCGCGCCGCGCCCACGGCGTGTAGCCGATCAGGGCGCCAGAGAGGAGCGCGAGCGCGAGGAACAGCGCGATGGGCTCCGGCCCGGTGCCGGTCGCTCCCAGCGCGATCAGCAACCAATCGGAGAGGGTCGACGACGGCAACAGCAACACCGCGAGCGGTACGCCGAGCGGAATCGCCAGGCCGACCAGCGCTGCGGGCAGTGAGCGACGTAGGAGCCCTCCCGCGCCCATCACGCCCAGCGCCAGGATCATCCCGGCGAAGGCGACGATCCACGGGAGGCCACCATCCACGGGGCCAGGCGTGCCCT
>JAQBVH010000330.1 GCA_027623615.1 Planctomycetota bacterium
CACCGGTCAGCTCGACGACGACGCGCTTCTGCTCGTCGTCGTGGCTGCGTGGCAGCGGGTCACCCCCCACGAAAACGTGCGGCCTCCGATGGAGTGGCTGGCCGAATGAGCGGGGTGACGATTCGCGCCGGTGTCCCCGGCGACGAGGCCGTGGTTGCGGGGTTCCAGTGCGCCATGGCCCGTGAGACCGAGGACAAGGTGCTCGACGCCGCAGTCGTCGAGCGCGCGGTGCTGCGCGCCCTCGAGGATCCGGCCCGCGGCGAGTACCTGGTCGCCGAGCTGGGCGGCCAGGTCATCGGTTCCTTGATGCTGACCCGCGAATGGAGCGACTGGCGGGACGCCTGGTGGGTCTGGATCCAGTCGGTCTACGTGGCGCCGGAGGCCAGGCGCAAGGGTGTCTACGCGGCTCTCTACGCCAGGGTTCAGGAGCGGGTCGAGGCCCGTGACGACGAGCTTGGCATCCGCCTGTACGTCGAGGCCGAGAACCGGGGGGCGCAGGCGACCTACGAGCGCCTCGGCATGCAGCCCTCCACCTACCGCTTCTACGAGACGCCCCTGCCCGAGGGTTTCAGAGCCGGCAGGGACTAGCAGGTCTCCCAAAACGAGGACGGCCACGCAGCCCAGGCGGGCGGCGTGGCCGCTTGGACTGTCGGGCGCAGGTCAGTTCGCGCGGCCCTGGAACTCGCCGGTGTCGGTGTTCACCTTCACCATCTCGCCGGCGTTGATGTGCATCGGCACGCGGATGGCCAAGCCGGTCTCGAGGACTGCGTCCTTCTTGACGTTCGAAGCGGTGTTGCCCTTGACTGCCATCTCGGCCTCGGCGATCTCGAGCACTACCACGGTCGGCAGCTCGAGGCCGATGGGATTCGTCCCGTGGAAGGTGATATCGACCACGTCGGACTCCTTGACGAAGCCCATCTTCTCCTCCCCCAGCTCCTTCGTGATGATGAACTGCTCGAAGGACTCCTGGTCCATGAACACGTAGTCCCCGTTGGCTTCGGCGTAGAGGTACTGCGCCTTCTTCTTGTCGAGGTACGCGGTCTCGAACGTCTCGCTGGAGGCTGGCCGCAGGGCGCCGACCTGGCCGCTGGTCAGGCTCTTGGTCTTGACGTGGATGATCGCCCGCCAGTTTCCGGGCGTGGAGTGGCGGTAGTCGGTGATCAGCAGCAAGTCGCCGTCCTTATCGAGGACCATGCCCTTGCGCAGTTCGGTGGCCTTGACTGTCATCGCGTTCTCTTCGGTGGGGTCGACTCTCGGCCCAGGCGGGCATCGGGCCGAAGACCCTAACCCGAATCCCGAGTGGATGCTTGAACCGGAGCTCTCAAGCGGGGCGTCCGGAGTCAATACTCGCGACGCTGGGTCGAGGAGGGGATCGAGAGGGCCTTGCGGTACTTGGTGACCGTCCGGCGCGCGATCCGGATGCCATCGGTCTCGGCCAGCTTGGCGGCCAGCTGGTCGTCGGACAGGGGCTTGGCCTTGTCCTCGTCACCGACCAGGTCGCGGATTCGCTCCTTGACGCTGATCTGGCTGGCGACCTCGCCCGTCGCCTTGGTCGTGCCGCCGGTGAAGAAGAACTTGAGGGGCTGGATGCCGCGCGGCGTCTGGGCGAACTTGCCACTGACGGCCCGGGAGACGGTAGAGATGTGCACGCCGACCTCGTCCGCGACCTCCTGCATGCGCAGGGGTGACAGGCCCGCCGGACCCTTCTCCAGGTAGCCGCGCTGGCTCCGGAAGATGACCCGCGCGATGCGCTCGAGGGTCGACTGGCGCTGCTGAACGGCATCGATGAACCAGCGGGCGGACTCGAGGCGCTGCTTGACCCACTCCTTGACGCCGTCGCCCTGACGCGCCTGCTGCAGGAGGCGCTTGTAGGCCGGGCTGATGACCAGCTCCGGCACCCGCTCCCGGTCGAGCCGCACGACGTATTCGCCGTCGACCTCCTCGACCAGAACGTCCGGGGTGATCGTGGCCGCGGGGGCGCCGCCGAAGGCTGCGCCAGGAATCGGCTCGAGGGTGCGCACCGATTCGAGGGCGAGCTTGACCTGTTCGACGCTGCGGCCGGTGGCCTTGGCGATACGCGGGAGGCGGTTGTTCTCGAGGTCGGCCAGGTGGTCGGCCACGATCGCGACCACGAGCGGGTCCTGCTCGTTGCGCGCTTCGAGCTGCAACAGCAGGCATTCGCGCAGGTTGGCCGCGGCCAGCGCCGGGTGGGTCGCCCGGCGCAGGCGGGCGATCGCGAGGTCGACCTCGGCCACGTCGACCTCTCGGCCAAGGTCCGGGGCGATCTCGAGGGCCAGCTCTTCTGGCGTCGAGGTCAGGTAGCCGCGCTCGTCGAGCGACCAGATCACGTACTCGAGGATCGCCCGCGACTCCTCGTCGACGCGCAGGTAGGCCAGCTCGTTGACCAGCGCCTCACCCAGGTTCTGGGGATTCGAGGGCGCGTTCTGCATCGCCTCGTACTTGCGGTCACCCTCTTCGCTCGAGGCCACGCGCATTGGCCGACCGTCGCCGAAGTCGCGCTCATAGCGCTCGAGCAGGTCGAGCATGCCCTCGACGCCGTCGCGCTCCGTCTCCGGACCGTCGCCGTCGCGCGGCTCCTTCTCCTTGTCTTTCCAGTCGGCGTCCTCGCTCTCCCCTTCGGCTTCCACCTGCTCGAGGAAGGGGTTCTCCACCAGTTCCTGCTCGATGCGCCCCTCGAGGTCGAGAGCCGGCAGCTGCAGGATCTGCATCGCCTGGATCATCTGCGGCGACTGGATGAGTCGCTGCTCCAGGCGCGCAGATTGATGGAGTCCGAGCTTCAAAGGCGGTGTTTCCGGTGGACAGGGGCGGGCCCGATCAGGCCACGAACACCCAATTATAGTGCCACCGAGACGGGAAGTAACGTAAAAGGTTCCGCCGGGATCGCGAGGGGAGAAGGCGGCTGACCTACCGCTGGAAGCGTGCGAGCACGGCGGGGCGCGAGGGTGCTTGGGGAAGAAGTACCCCAGCCTCCGGAGCGGAGTCCAGTAACTCGACCGAACTTCCGCGTTGCGTTCGTTGAAGACGTTCTACGGCTGCGAGACCGCTGACGCTCTCCTCGACGCGCTCGACGACCATCCCCGTTGTTTCTCGAATCGAACCACGGAAGGCGGGGCCCGTCGCGACTCCGTCCAGGACCAGCCCGTTGAAGACCCGCTCGACTTCCACGATCGGCATCCATGTGGACGGCGCGAGTTGAGAGCCGACCTCGCTCGCATGTCGCTGTTCCCGTCCCACGACGATCCGGGCTGGGTGCCCGTCCAGGACCGGGAAGCTCGCCATGAGCGCGCCTTGTTGCACGTGGAGCCTTCCGGCCTGGGACCCAGCCTCGAGGGCGCTCACCAGCTGCAGCGTAGCGGCGACGGGATCGCCGTCGACGTCGGTCGGTACGAACAGGATGTGCTCCGACCACAGGGTCGGGGTGTCGCTGAAGGCGCCATCGACCAGGGAAGCGATTCCGCCCGTGGTGAAGCGCGTCGCCTCCTCCGCGACGAGTTCGCGCCGACCATCGAACCCGTGGCGTCCGGAGTCCACTGCAAGCGGCGCGCGGGCGCGCCGGGTGAGGGCGGACACGTCCACGACCTGCCAGAAGCCGGTCGATCTCACCGCAGGCCGCGGGGTGACCGTGAGCTCGAGGCGTGCTTGTCCCGCGGTGACCGGTAGCCCAGCCAGGTCGATCGTGACCTGATCGAGCCCGCAGGCGCGGACCTGGCAGGTCGCCACGGCGGGGAGCTGGAGCTGGCCGAGGTCTGGGGTCCCGGGGTCGAAGCGCTCGAGCGCGACCAGGTCGGCCAGGTCGAGGGTCACCTCGAGGACTGCACCTCCGGCCTGCAAGCGCGACGCGGAGACGTGGAGCGTCGCGCCGGTCAGCGCATGGTGCATCTCCGGCTCCGCGACGCCGCTGTCGGAGGCCACGTTGACGTCCTGGTTGCCCAGGTAGCCGGTCGAGGTGCGCATGCCGACCGGGAAGCGTTCTCCCGAGCGCGCCGATCCCGACCAGGTTCTCGTGGGCTCGTCCCCGAGGACGAGGCTCGCGGTCCAGTCCATGCGCAGCGCGGTCTCGAGCGCCTCGAGCTCGCCGAGGATCGCGCGGACCTGGGCGACCGCCGCGTCGTCGCCCTGCACCAGCAGTCGGCCGTCCGTGGCCTCGAGGCGGGCCTCCAGGTTCTTCGCACGTAGTGCCTCGTCGATCAGACGCAGGGCCAGGGTCACCGGGACGGGGGACTGCGCCTGATCGGCGCGGCGCGGCAGATCCTCCGGGAAGGGCAGGTGGTCCGCGCCCAGGAGCTCCGCTGGGCCCTCGATCAGGGCACTGGGCCGGCACACGGACGGCAGGGGCAGGGGGGTCCAGGGGTCCTGCACCAGGGGCGCGCAGGAGAGCAGGAGGGCGAGGTGCATCAAGGGCCTTTCGTTGCCAGCGTAGTCGGGCCGAGGGTAGGGGGCTACGGGCTGGGCAAGGCCCGTCGTATCGAGTACGACGTTCGCCCGTTGCCCGTCCCGGTCTGGGGCGGACCCGCTCCCGGACGTCTCGGGCTGGGAAGCGCACCACCCCTCCGCATCGACGAACCAACCAACCAGCTGCCGTGACGACCGAACATTGGGTCGACCTGACGGTCGACAGCCAGACGATGAGACAGCCCCTGCCCGAAGGGCTCACGCGCCTTGGCGGACCAGGGGCTGACCTGGTCGTACCCGGCGCGGTCGGGGAGCTGCACCTGTGGAGCGACCCGCCCAAGCTGCTCAAGGTGGGGGACGCGGAGTGCTTGGCCCTGCTCAACGGGCAACCAGTCGAGGACGCGTCGCTCGCCGATGGTGATCGGATTCAGTTTGGTCAAGCCGTGCTCCTCTATGGGCGCGCCACGGCGGCGACGATCGAGGAGGTCCCCC
>JAQBVH010000331.1 GCA_027623615.1 Planctomycetota bacterium
CACGACGGGCTCGCGCGGGTTCGTGACGTCGACGATCACCATCCCGTTCTTGCGGTCCGAGGCGCCCTCGCGGCTGAGGACACACAGTCGCCCGTCGGGCGAGACCTTGACGTCGTTCACCGTGCGCGCGTCCACGTTCACGGTCGCGATGCGCTCGATGTTGCCCGGGTCGGTGACGTCCCAGAAGATCGCGTCGCCGTTGTTACCCCAGGTGCCGGTCACGCAGTAGTCGCGGCCGTCGACCCCCTCCCAGACCCACAGGTCCGAGGTGTGCTGGTCGTGCACCTTGCCGCGGCCGACCTCCTTGAGCTTGCCTTGGACCTTGCGCTGGACGACCTCGACCGAGGCTCGTCCGCTGGCTGCGCCGCAGGTGGCGACGGCGGTGTAGAGGCCGGGGGTCTCGGCCACGAAGCGTCCGTCCTGCTCGATCTGACCCGAGGCCCCGGGGCCCTGGTCGCCCGCCTCCTGCTCGGCGTGGAAGGACAGGTAGATCGGTACGTCGGCGACCACGTTGCCCCGGGCGTCCCGCGCGATCGGGTTGAAGTGAACCACGTCGCCCGTGCGGGCGCGGTTGCGGTCCGCCTCGATCTCGACCGTGGCGACGGGGTTCGCGCTCACCTCGAGGTCGACCTTCTCGACCGCGCCGTCCCCGATGCAGAGGGCGGTGAAGCGGCCCGCGCTCTTGAGGTGCAGGTTCCCGAAGGCGTCGAACTGAGCCACCGCGGGCTGGTTGCTCTCCCACTTCAGCTTGGCCTCCGCTCGCACCTGACCGTTGACGTCGACGGCCGTCGCGGCGAGGCGCACGGTCGTTCCCGTGAAGAGGCCGCGGCCGGGGCTCGCGATCGTGATCGCCTCGATGGGCGGGGGCGTGACGGTGACGATGACGTTGGTGCTGATGCGCTCGCCGAGCAGGGAGCGGCCCTCCTGTCCCTCGGAGCCATCCTTGATCCGACGCTGGGTGCGCGCGACGATCGTGTACTCGCCGGGCTGTAGGGCGTGGACCTCGCCAGTCTGGGTCACGCTCACCGACCGACGGCTGCGCGACAGGAAGATCAGGTCGACCTCGTCATCGCGCTCGCCATTGGCGTCCAGGTAGTGGCCCTCGAGCTGAATCGTCTCGCCGACGACGAGGCGCACCTCGGGCGGGTTGACCACGACCTTCTCCTGGGCGGACAAGGAGGAAGTGAGAGCGAGGGCGGCCAGGGCGCCGCGCCACGAAAGGCGTCGTTGCATGGGTGGATTGCGGGGTGGAGGGGGGCAGGCGCCATGATAAGGCCGCTCCTGCTCTGCGGACCGGGGAGCCTCGGTAGGATCGGGTAAGGAACCTGACCCCGAATGCCATGCACGCCACCCTCGCCCTTCTCACTCTCGCCCTCTCCGCCCCGCAGAACGACTTCGAGGTCGGTGCGCAGGGTGTCTTCCGTGCGACCCATCCCGCTGCAGTGCACTCGCCCGACGGGGCCTGGAGCCTCGAGGTGCGCCCGA
The DNA here is from genome assembly GCA_027623615.1 of Planctomycetota bacterium. Classification (GTDB taxonomy): domain Bacteria; phylum Planctomycetota; class UBA1135; order UBA1135; genus JALWOP01. The sequence goes on from JAQBVH010000331.1 coordinate 1,486, forward strand.
CGGGAGGGGACTTGACCCACGTGGAGTCCTCCCTGGAGTTGCGGTCCGAGGCCGGTGCGCTGACCCGCCTGGAGTCCATCACAGGCACGGGCTTTCTGGTCTCGAACCTCGGGCAGGTGATCGTGACCGAGGCGACGCACGCCGAGTTCGTGCCCGTGCGCCTGAGCGTGCTCGACGACCAAGGGCGCGTGCGCCACAGCGAGCGCGTGCCGGTCCTGACCGACGCGACCCTCTCGGCCGACGGGGACCAGGTCGCCTTCCGGACCCACGACGAGGTGGCCGTGCTCGACCTGGTGACCTTCGACCGCACGCACCATCCGCGCCTGGCGCGTTTCGCGGTCGACGCAGATGGCGGCGTCGCCGGGATCGACCCGAGCACGGGTGAGCTGGTCGCGCCGGACGGGCGGCGCCATGTCCTCGCAGCGGGTGCGCGCAAGCTCGCCTTCGCGCCGAACGGGGACCTGTATGTGTTGTCGGCCGGCGCGCTCGATCGTCTGCCGGTGCTGGGTGATGTGCTCGTGCGCCGCTTCGTCCTGGCGGGTGGCGGCGACGGCGCGCACCTACGCGACCTGATCGTGACCGAGGACGCGGTGCACCTCGGCGTGCGGCTGCAGGGTGCCGGGCGCTCGCTGGGGCGCCACCTGCGCCTCGATCACGACGCCCGCGAGGCGGTCGTCCTGCACGAGGAGGCCTTGCAGTTGCCGGCCCACGTGCCGACCCCACCGTCACTCCCCGGGCAGATCCCCTGGCCCCTCGCGCCCAACGCCCAGCACCCGATCGGGAACACCTACGCCGAGTACCAGAGGTACGGCGGCTCCCCGTACATGCACCCGGGCATCGACGTGCTGGGTCAGGTCGGCCAGCCGGTCTTCGCGGTGGAGGACGGTGAGGTCAAGGCGGTGCTGACGACCAGCGGGCAGTACCACTGGCGTGTCGCGACAGGCCAGCCGGGCTCCGGGACCACGACGGGCTACCTCTACGCCCACCTCGATCAGCCGACGATCACGGTCAACGTGGGGGACGCGATCGTCGAGGGACAGTACCTCGGCGACCTGGTCGCATGGCCCGTCGCGAACTTCACCCACGTCCACTTCGCGCGCATCCAGGACACGGGCAACCAGTGGTTCGGCGATTGGCTATGCACGGACAACCCGCACTGCGACCTGGTGAACGCGACCGAGGCGACGGCGCCCATCTTCGAGAACGCGGTGCCGGGCGCCCTCTTCGCCTTCTGCAGCAACGAGACGTCGAACTACTGGAACCCGAACAACCTGAAGGGCGCGGTCGACATCATCGTGCACGTCGGTGACAAGCTCGACTCGAGCTGGACCTGCGCGATCCAGGAGCTGCGCTTCACGATCGCGCCCGTCCTGGACCCGGACAGTCCGGTGGTCGCTGACCGGCTCGCGGTGCGCTTCGACATGCACCTCGACACGTACTCGGACGGTCCTTTCGATCCGTTCCTGGTCGACCTGCTCTACAAGGAGGACTCGACCTGCAACACCGACGGCGACTACGGCAGCCGCGAGTTCTTCCACGTGATCACGAACTCGGACGGGGACGAGGTCTACGAGGTCTCGGACGCCGCCCAGGCTTGGGATACCACCCAGGTGCCGAACGGCGCCTATCTGATCGAGGTCACCGCCCGCGACGTCGCCGGCAACGAGACGACGGCGGCGATGGCCGTGACCGTGAACAACTGATTCCACTCCCCACCCTCCCGGGCCCGTTGGCGTCTTCCTGGCCGACAGCGGGCTCGAATGGGGTAGGGTCCGATCCATGCGCAACCTCATCCTCGCCCTGGTCGCACTCGCGGGTCTCGCCGCTGCGGGCCTCCTGATGTTCGGGGGGCTCGGCATGAGCGCTGCAGACGGGAGCCTGGCTGCCGTACCGCCCGGCCCTACGGCTGCGCTGACCAAGCCGAAGGACACCCAGCCGAAGGACGCGGCCGCCTCGCCCGCGCCGAAGCAGAGCCCCGCGAAGCTCGTGGGTGACGTGCATGAGCACGGCGTCGCCGAGGCGGCCGTGCCCACCGGCCCGCGCACCGTCGACGGGGTGATCGAGGATCGCTTCGGACAGGCCGTGCGCGGTGAGCGCGTCTGGCTCATCGACGGGACCGCGGGGCATCCGCCCGCATCGGCCGCCTACGCCGACTACACGACTGCGATGACGAGCTCTTCGGGGAAGTTCTCCCTGACGTTGCCGGTCGAGGGCGAGTTCCGGCTCGCGGTCGGGCCGCCGGGCCAGCCGCGGGTGCCGGTCTCCAGTACCCAGTCCAACGCGGGGCGCCCGCGCGCCCGCGTCGTCGTCCCCGGAGGCACCACCATGTGCGTGATCTTCGACGAGGTCCCAGCTGCGGACGAGGTGCTGACCCTCGAGCTGGTCACCCTGCGCGAGGGTGAGACCGAGGGAGACGGAGGGCGCGGTGACCGTGGAGATCGAGGTGACCGCGGCGGTCGAGGTCGCGACCGAGGCACCCGCGACAACGGCCTCGACGGACCGCGCAGCGGCGGTGAGGACTACGACGGCTCGAACAACAACAACGAGGGCGCAGGCCAGCGCCGCGGGCCAGGCGGTCGGCAGGGCTCCCTCGAGGCACCTGCTGCCCAGCTGGCGAGCTTCACCCAGGACGGGGAGCGTCAGCGGGGAGGCGGTCAACGTGGCGGCGGCCAGGAGGGTGGCGCCGAGGGCGGCGACCTGACCCGGGGTCGCGGCGGCTTCCGCAACCTGTCGGAGGAGGAGCGCGAGAGCCTGCGCGAGCAGCTTCGCGAGCGCATGGGGACCCGTGGTGAGGGCGACGAGTTCAACCTCCCGGAACCAGCGCGAGAGGTCTGGCGCAGCGCGGAGCGGCACGAGATCAGCGAGGAGGAGCTACTCTCCGGCGTGGTCGTGCTGTCTGGCGCGCTGTCGGACCGGGTTGCCCGCCTTGACCTGCGCGTCGGAAGGCGGCGGGTGATCGAGGGTGTGGCCCGCTTCACGATCATCCCGGACGTGGCCCTCGAGATCCGCGTCCTGCCGGTCGACCTGAGCGCCGAGGAGCCGGCGCTGAACTACATCGTCTCCTCGCAGCCCCTGGGGCCGACCGCGCCGGCAATCGGGATCCAGTGGGAGCAGTAGCGCTCGAGCCAGCGCGCCTCGATCATCTCCTGCGCCGCGGAGCCGAGCTATGGCGCGACTTCCTGGCCAACCGCGGCGGCCTCTTCCACGGCTTCATCCCGGCCGATCACCGCAGCGCCCACGACCGGTTGGTACTGGAAGGCGGGCGCCACGACTCGTTCCTCGAATTGGGTTCGGGCATCGGTCTGATCACGATCCTGGCCGACCTCTGCGGCTACGACGCCTACGGGATCGAGATCGACCCGGAGCTCTACGAGCTGTCCTACGCCTTGAACGAGGAGG
>JAQBVH010000332.1 GCA_027623615.1 Planctomycetota bacterium
CGTGTCTGCGACTGCTGCCAGACCGGCGCGGCGCAGCTCGCGGACGGGCGCGTGCTCGTCGCCTGGCGTGACCGCAGCGACGGCGAGGAGATCCGTGACATCTCCTGGTCGGTGGGCGACCCGGGCGAGGCGTCCTCGTTCAGCGAGCCGCACGCCCTCAACGCGGACGGCTGGCGGATCGAGGGTTGCCCCGTGAACGGTCCCGCGGTCGCGGCGGACGCGCAGCGCGCGGCGGTGGCCTGGTACACCGAGGCCGACGACGACCCGCGCGTGCAGATCGCCTGGTTCGTCGGCGAGACCTTCGCTGCGCCACGACGCATCGACGAGGGCTCGCCGCTCGGTCGCGTCGACGCCTGCTTCCTCGGCGGTCAGCTCTGCGTCACCTGGCTCGAACGGACCGGCACGGGCGCCGCCTGGCGCGCTCGCCTCGTCAGCGAGGACGGCGACCTCGGCGATGCGGTGACCCTCGGCGAGGTGATGGGGGAGCGCACCGACGGCTTCCTGCGTCTGGTGAGCGACGGCGACCAGGCCTGGGCGGCCTTCGTCGACCGCGACCTCGACGGGATCGAAGTGCGCCACCTGCGCCGTCGCTGAACGGACCAGCAGGGAAGGGGTCCGATGCGCCCGCGCGCACCGGACCCGTCGCTGCTGCCGCGTCCCTCCCCAGGGCGCGGCGCGCGGCCCCGTATGGCGGGGCATGCTGTTGCGCTGAGCGTGTCGGGGTCCTGACCCGGGTACCCGTCAACGTCCCGCGCGCAGGTGCATCCGAAGCGCACCTCGCGGGCGGTTCTGAAAACCCTGCGAGGCTTGCGCTGGACATAGGGGACGCAGGGACAGGGTCCAGGATCCGGACCCCCGTCCGCGAACTGGACCCCCAGGGCGCTGCCCGGACGCCTCAGGTCGGTGGCGCGCAGGTTGCAAGGCAGGCAGGCACCCACGGACCCAGCGGCCACCGGGCCGCAGAAGGAAGAAGGCCACCCATGCGATCCCTGCTGACGACCCTCCGGCGCCATGGCGTGCGCGCCGCCCTCGCCCTCACCTGCCTGGCCGCGGCGCCCGCTGCGCTGGCCGACGACCCGATCAGGGAGTGGGACCTGGACGAGGGCTACTACGGCGGCAGCGCCGTCGACTCCCAGGGCAACACCGTCTCGGGCTCGGACACGTGGACACGCAAGCTCGCGCGGGACGGGACCGAGCTCTGGACGCGCGACTTCGAGGTGCCCGGCAACGGCCACACGCACATGCACTGGACGGCGGTCGACAGCGACGACAACGTCATCCGCGGCGGCTACGTCGAGCAGGACAGCTGGTACTTCCTCGCGGTGAAGTACGACCCGGACGGCAACCTGCTCTGGTCCTCGCTCGCCCCCTACGGATACGGACCCGAGGCGATCCGCGTCGAGACCGACGAGCTCGGCGGGATCTACGTGTTCGGCGAGACGCGGCCCACGCTCGACCCGTACCACGCCTTCCTGACCGTCAAGTTCAGCCCGACGGGCGACGTCGAGTGGTCACGCGTCTTCGACTCGGGCAACCAGCCCGAGGCCATGGTCGTCCGCGGCGGGCGCGTCGTGTGCGCGGGTCAGGGCTACAACCATTACGCCACGGTGGTCTACGACTATGACGGCAACGAGCTCTGGAGCGCGCTGTACCACGGCAGCGCAGGGGCTCTCGACGTCGCGGTCGGCCCTACGGGGCAGGTCGCGGTCTGCGGCTGGAGTCGCGACCCGGCCACGGACATCTACGCCGGCACAGTCGTGCACTACGACGGCCTCGGCAACGAGACCTGGGTCAAGTACCACAACAGTCCCGTCGGGATGGACATCTTCAGGAAGGTCGCGATCGACGAGCAAGGCTCGGTCATCGCGACAGGAGTGGGCTTGACGGCCGCGGCGGACGACGCGTGGTCGACCATCAAGCTCGACGCGGACGGCAACCTCCTCTGGGCGCGCCTGCTCGACCAGGTCGGGTGGAACACCAGCAGCGGCTACGAGTACGCGACCTCGCTCTTGATCGCGCCCAGCGGCTCGATCTACGTCGGCGGCTCGTCCGTGCGACCCTGCACGGGCACCGGCCTGGAGGGGCACGTCGTGAAGTTCACGCCCGGCGGCGACCTGGAGTGGGACCACCCGCTGGGCGACCCCTCGCTCTGCCTGTCGAGCTACCCGCGGCGCCTGGTGCGCGACCCCGCGACGGGGGCGATCGTCGCGCTCACGCTCGGCCACCTCTACCGCTTCCGGGAGCCGGTCGGGACGAGCTACTGCTCGCCGGCCATCCCGAACTCGACCGGCTTGCCCGCGACGATCGTCGGCACCGGCAGCTCGCTCGCTGATCTCGGCGAGCTGGCCCTGTCCGCCGCAGCGCTCCCGCCGAACCAGTTCGGCTACTTCCTCGCGAGCGACACCCAGGGCCATGTCGTCGGTCCCGGGGGATCGCAGGGCGACCTCTGCCTGGGCGGGGCGATCGCGCGCTATGCAGGCCAGGTCCAGAGCTCTGGCGCGGACGGCACGTTCTCGATGGGCGTCGAGCTCTCGAGCATCCCGACCAACCCGCCGCATGCGATCCAGGCCGGGGAGACGTGGAACTTCCAGTGCTGGTACCGGGACGCCAACCCGGTCGCGACGAGCAACTTCACGGACGCGCTGGCGATCACGTACCAGTAGCGCTCGCGCCGCGCCTGGAGCCGGGCTGGACGAGCAGGAGCAGCGCGAGCCCCGGGATGACCAGCCAGGCCAGGTGCGGCCAGTAGGGCCAGTGATGCCACTTGACGCGCTCGAGACCCGTCAGGACTTGTAGGCCGTTGTAGGCTGCGTGCGCGAGGATCGCCGGCCAGAGGCTCCGGGCGCGCAGGGTCAAGGCACCGAGCGCCAGGCCGAGCAGGAATGTCGGCAGGAGCTTGTAGACGTCCAGGTGCATCAACGCGAAGAAGAACGCCTGCCACAGGACGGCCTTCCTGGCGGAGAGGTCCCGGGCGAGGCTCGAGAGGATCGCGCCGCGGAAGAGCAGCTCCTCACAGACCCCCGGAGAGATCGCCACGAGGAACAGGAGCAGCGGGGTGCTCCAGGACTCGAGCAGCGCGCCGGCCGCGCCGGAGTGCATGCTCTGGGGCATCGGCAGGAGGTCCAGCTGCCACGGGATCAGGCCATGGCTGATGCCGAGGGCGACCGCGGGGACGCACAGGAGCACGGCCACGAGGTGCAGGGGCTTCGGCAGCGTCAGCCCCAGCTCGGTTCGCACGCTGCCGGCCTCGCGGCGCTTCGCGCGCAGCGCGGCCGCGATCGCGAGAGCGACGACCAGACCCCAGAGGGTCAGGCCCAGGCCCCACTCCAGGTCCCAGCCCTGGAGGCGCGTGCCGACGATGTACATGAGCAGCACGCTCACGAAACCCCAGCGCAGGCCGTGCCGTGCGCTGGCGCGACGCATGGCGTCCTCGTCCTCGTTGCTCGAGCTCGAGAGCACGCGCTCCGCATCGAGCAGCGCGCCGAGCCTGCGCAGGACGAGCCAGGACCAGCCCGCGTGGGCCAGGACCATCGCCAGGGTCGGCACGAGGGCCAGCTGTCCCGCCATCGCATCACGCACGCACAGCGCTGCGCCTGCGAAGGGCAGCACGGCCAGGAGGAGGCTCGTCTCGAGCTCGGGCTGCATCACGACCGCGGTCGGGAGCGCGGTCAGGATCATGACCGGCAGGATCGTCTGCTGACCCTCGCGGAACGAACGCGCCTTGCCGCACACCAGGCACAGGACCGCGCACACGAGCACGGCGCCGGGCAGGTAGACGATCCCGAGGGCGAAGCGCGCGAGGCCCGGCCCCGCGCCGCCGTCGAACCCGGGCAGATCCCCGAAGCCGGCCAGCCCGCACAGGATCAGGCTGCTCAGGTTGGCCAGCAGGGTGACCGCGCCGGCGACCGCCACCGCCAGGAACTTGCCGAGCACGATCGTGGACGACGGCGTCGGCTGGACCAGCAGCGTCTCGAGGGTGCCCGACTCGCGCTCACCGGCGAAGACCGAGAGGGCTGCGTAGGAGCCACCCGAGAGGAGCACGAGCACCGCGATCAAGGGCAGGAAGCGACCGAGCACTGCGCCGCTCGCGTCCTCTGCGCTGGCCACGTCCCGTGGCTCGAGGTCGAGTCCGCGCGCCGGGTCCGTGCCCAGCAGCTCGATTCGCCGGCTGGCGCTGAGCTGCTGGTCGAGCTCGCCGAGCGCTGCCTGGGCGCGCTCGGAGGCCTCGCGCGACTCGTCATCCTTCACGTCGAAGTAGATCCGGAAGACGGTCTGCGGACCGCGGCCCTGGGCGTCGACGGTCACGCCGTCCCAGTCCGCGGTGATCAGGGCGTGGCCGCTCCCGGCGAGCAGCGCGCGGTAGCGGCTGCGCCTGCCGCCGGTCGCGTGCTCGGGGTCGAGGTCGCGCGCCTCGTCCGCCTCGTAGGTGCGCAGACCCGCGGCGTCCGCGTCGATCAGGCTGATGGGCGTCTGGCCCGCCAGGAGGGAGCGGGCGCGATCGGTCGTCGCCGGATCCCCGGCGCTGAAGTCGAGGATCAGGGTCAGGTCGCGGGCCGCCAGGATCTCCTCGCCGCTGCGCTCGATCTCGTCGCTCGCCCAGAAGATGAGCGGGTAGAGGAGCGCGGGCAGGATCACGGCCGCGAAGACCGCGCGCCGGTCACGGACCAGCTGCAGCAGCTCGCAGGCGAGGACGCGACGGGTGATCGCGTTCACGCGTCCGCCTCCTCGACTAGGCGCTTGAAGACGTCCTCGAGCCACTCGACGCCGGTGCGCTCACGCAGCTCCGCGAGGGTGCCGACCGCCAGCATCATGCCGTCGTGAATCACGCCGATCCGGTCACACAGCCGCTCAGCCTCGGACAGGATGTGGGTGCTGAA
>JAQBVH010000333.1 GCA_027623615.1 Planctomycetota bacterium
GCATCGACCTTCGCCACCGACCCCCGTGAACGAGCCACCTGCGGCGCTGATCGCCGCACTCCTGCCATCAGATGGCAGCCACAACCCGGTTGCCTCGACCCTCTGGATCGCGGCAGCCCTGGCCCTCTCCGGGTTCTTCGGCACGCTGCGCGCCGCCCTGAACCGGTCGCTGCCCTCCCGCCTGCTCGCGCGAGCAGAGGGGGAGCAGGCGCAGGCACGCTTCGAGTCCTTGCTCGAACGGGTGGACCGGCTCGCCATCAGCGCTGGCATCTTCAAGATCACCTGCGACCTGACCTTCGTCGCGCTGCTGGTGGGTTGGATCACCGCAGAGGCCTTCGACTTCACCAACGTCGCCCTGGCCGTCGCGATCGCGGCGCCCAGCCTGCTCCTCTTGACCGAGGCCCTACCCGCCTCGGTGGCGACCGCGTGGGGCGACGGTCTCCTCCTGCGCACCCTGCGTCTGTTCCACATCTTCCAGCTCCCGGTCGCGTGGATCGTGATCGCGCTCGAGGCGCTGCGCGGTGCCGTGCTGCGGGCGCTGCACATCAAGGACGACGCCCATGCCAGCCGCAAGCTCGTCGAGGGTCTGCGCGAGGTGGCCGCCGGTGTCGAGACCTCGGAGCTCGCGCAATCCGAGAAGGAGCTGATCGAGAACGTCCTCGACTTCCGTGGTGTCGACGCGGCCGAGGTGATGACGCCGCGCACCGAGATCAGCGGCGCCGAGGTCGACACGTCCCTGGAAGACGTCGCGCGCCTGTTCGCCGAGGTCGGGCGCTCGCGCATTCCCGTGTACGAGGACTCGATGGACAACATCATCGGCACGGTCAGCGCCCTGGCCGTCACCGAAGCGCTCTTCGGTGAGGAGAGCCAGAGGCTGAGCCTGCGCGATCTCCTGCGCCCGCCGCTGCTCGTGCCCGAGACGATCCGGATCTCCGAGCTGCTCGAGACCTTTCGGGGCTTCAAGCAGAAGATGGCCATCATCGTCGACGAGTACGGTGGCACCGCCGGCCTGGTCACCCTGGGGGACGTGCTCGAAGAGCTGGTCGGCGAGATCCAAGACGAATTCGAAGGGAGTGAGGAGTCCGTGCGCGAGGTCAGACCAGGCCTGTTCGAGGTCCTGGCAGGCCTGCACGTCTCCGAGGTCAACGAGGCCCTCGGCCTCGCCATTCCCGAGGAGGAGGACTACGAGACCCTGGGCGGCTTCGTCCTCGCGGAGCTCGGTCGCCTGCCCAACGCGGGTGAGAGCTTCCTGCGCGACGAGGTCACCTACTCCGTCGCCGAGGCCTCGGACCGCCGCGTGCTCAAGGTCCGCGTGCAGCGCAGCGCCTGATGGCCGTCCGCGGCGACCGCGCCCTGATCCTGCGCCGGACTCCGTTCGGGGAGTCCTCCCTGGTCGTGCAGGTGCTCACCGAGCGCCAGGGCCGCGTGCACCTGCTCGCCAAGGGCGCCTACCGACACACCTCGAGCTTCTACTGCGTGCTCGACCTCTTCGACACCCTCGAGCTCGAGTGGCACACGCCCCGCGGCGGAGAGCTCGGGCTCCTGCGCGCGGGCAGCCTGGTGCGGCGTCGGCGCTGGATCACCGAGGACCTCGCACGCTACCAGGCCGCCGGCGCGGCCCTCGAGCTGGGCGAGCTCGCCGCCCGCCCCGGCCAGGCCGACGCGGAGCTGTTCGCGATGATCGAGGACCTGCTCGACGCCCTCGCCCGGACCGGCAGCGAAGGGCAGCCCTCGGCGACCCTCTCGCTCGTTGTCTTCGAGCTGGCGTTCCTGCACAATCTCGGCTTGGCCCCCTCGCTCGAGCGGTGCGCGGCGTGCGGGGGTCCGGCCCCGCCGGTCGGCGCGGACCGCGCCGCATTCTCGGCGGGAGCAGGGGGTCGGCTCTGCCGCCCGTGTGCCGAGGAAGCGCGCCGCACCGGACGACGCGTGGGCACGATTCCCGTCGACGTCCTGGCCGCTGCCTCGCGCTTGACCCGCCCGGGTCCATACCCGGTCCTGTCCCAGGACCTGGAGGATCGCTTGCGGGACTTCGTGGGCCGCTTCCTCGACTATCACCTCGAAACCCGCCCGGCCAGCCACCGACGCTTCCTGGCCGCACCCAACCGCAACGCCCCCCAACGAGGAGTCCCCCGGCTGTGACGCGACCGCGCTTGTACCCTCTGCTGTTCGTGCTCGTCCTGGCCGCCGCGTGCCAGTCCTCGAACGTGAAGCAACGCGTCGCGCCGCGCTTCAGCGTGGACGAGGTCCCGCAGGCGATCGCCGACTCCGAGGCGGACCTCGCCCAGGGGCGACACGCCGAGGCCCTCGAACGGCTGCGCTCGGCGCGCAACACGCCGGCCCTGCCCAATGACCTGGGCGTCCAGGTCTCCGAGGCCCTCAACCGCGCCGCGGACGCCCTCATCAACAACTCGAAGAATGCCAATGAGCTGTACCGCATGACGGACGTGAACATCCCACGTCCGCTCGCGGTTGCAGCAGGGATCCGCGCCGCGCGCCTCCACCAGGAGAACGGCAAGCGCATGAAGGCCTTCCGGGTGATCCGCAACCTGGACGCCAAGTTCCCCCAGCACCCCAAGCGGGAGGAGGCGGCGCAGATCCTGTTCGAGGTCGGGGAGAGCCTGGCCCTGGACAAGGGTCGCTATGCCCTGATCTTCACCCACCGCTCGGACGCCCCGCAGGTCCTCGAGTACCTGGTGATGAACCACCCCTCGTCGCCCCACGGGGACCGCTCCCTCGAGCTGCTAGCGGACATCTACGAGGGCAAGAAAAACCGGCCCCTGGCGATCGAGAAGTACCAGGAGCTCCTGCTGTGGTACCCCGCGAGCGAACGCCAGACGAGGGTGATCGATCTGGAAGGGAAGGACACTGGGGAGAAGGACAGCCTGCTCATCGTGGCACAGGCGCGGATCCCCGAGCTGCGCCTCGAGAACCTCGGCAGCCCCGAGTACGACCGCAGTGAGCTGATCCGCGCCCGCGACGAGCTCCAGGACTGGATCGAGACCAACCACTCCAGCTCGTCGTCGGTGCTCAGCATCAAGGTCCAGCACCTGCTGATCGACGTCGCCCAACGCCTGGCGGACAGCGACCTCGGCATCGCGCGCTTCTACCTGCGGGTCGACAGTCTGGAGGGCGCCCGACTGCACGGCCTGCGAGCTCTCGACTTCGCGCGCGAGGGCGGAGACCAGGTCCAGATCGATGAGGTGCGCGGGTTCCTCCAGGGCCTCGAACCCGAGGAGACGACGCCCTGATGCGCGCCCTGCTCATCGCCTCCGCCGCGTGCCTCTCCGGCTGCGGCTATTCGACCGGTCTGCACCTGGCGCCCGAGTACGCCTCGATCGGGGTCGACGTGTTCGGCAACGACAGCCCCGTGCGAGACGTGGAGCGTGATCTTCACATGGCCCTGACCAAGGTGGCCCGCGACCGGGTTCAGGCCAGGCTCGCAGCCCCGGGCGCAGCGGACGTGGTCATCCAGGGGACCGTCCTGCACGTCCTCAACCGCGGTGGGATCCGCACCACGGGCAACGTCCAGGTCGAGTCTGGCCTGACCGTGACCGCGCAAGCATCCCTGTGGGATCCGCGAAGCGAGGAAGTCGTGGCCGGGCCGGTTCAGGCAACGACGCACGTGGGCTATGCCCTGGACGATCCCTTTGCCGAGGAGAGAGCCCTGCGCCGGGCCCTGGAGCACCTGGCAGAGCGACTCCTCTTCGACCTTCTGGCCGATCCAGCCGTCGATGACCACTCCCGGGGCCCTTCCGGCCCCTCGAAACAGTAGATTGAGGCCTCGGGGCGCCTGGATCCTTTTGATCTCGCGCCCGGTGGTCGATCAGGAAACACATGTCGGAGACCCCGCAGAGTCCCCAAGGTGACAAGGCACGACGGCCGCGGCCGTTCGGCGGCTTCCTGCTGTTCCTCACCGTCCTGGTGGTGGTGCTGTTCGCGTTCGGCAGCAACCACTGGAAGGGTGACCGTATCTGGACCGAAGACCGGTTCTGGTGGGAACTGCACACCGGCACGATCGGATCGATCGAGCTGAAGGGCGCGAACGAGGTCGTGGGCAAGACCCGCTCGGGCGATCCGTTCGAGACGAGCCTCGCGGACATGCAGGCCCACGAGCACGAGATCCAGCAGGAGCTCGCGAAGGGCGTCCCGGTCAAGGTCGACCACGTCACGTTCGACGCGATCGTGAGGTCGGGGCTGTTCTCGCCCGAGGTCCACCGGCACCTGATCAAGTACGAGACCGAGGAGGTCACCTCCACGCAGAGCTCCAAGGACGGCGGCGAGCCCCGGGCCAGCCAGGTCCTACAGGAGGACCGGTTGATCGTGCGCGGTACGGCCGTGGGCTTCGATCTTTGGGACGCGGCGAGCCAGACCAAGGTCGCCGGTGAACTCGGCCTCGTCGCCGGCAACACCTCGCGCCTCACCTGGATCGAGGTCGAGGGTTCTCCGGACCTCGCCTCGCTCAAGAAGCAGCTCACCTCCGTGGACATCGGCTCGATCGGCGCCACCCTCAGCTACGACCCGAACAACGGGCTGCGCCACGGCAAGGCTGACGCGACCTTCGGGCTGATCCTGCTGACCTGGGGTCCCTGGATCCTGATCTTCGGCGTCTTCCTGCTCTTCATGCGCCAGATGCGCAACCAGGGCAGCGGCGCCGGGGTGATGAGCTTCGGGCGCTCGCGCGCGCAGCTGTACTCCAAGGAGAACAACACCAACACCACCTTCGACGACGTCGCCGGGGCCCATGAGGCCAAGGAAGAGGTGCGTGAGGTGGTCGAGTTCCTGAAGAACCCCGGGCGCTTCACGCGCATCGGCGGCCGCATTCCGCGCGGCGTGCTGCTCGTCGGTCCTCCCGGCTGCGGCAAGACCCTGCTC
>JAQBVH010000334.1 GCA_027623615.1 Planctomycetota bacterium
ATTGAACGATCCAGCCCGTTTGCAAAGCCTGAACAGACCTACCGGTCGCCGGTCAGCATCCGCGTCACCTGAGCGAGTTGCTCCTCGAGCTCGGCCATCTGCGCCTGCAGTGGGCCATGTGGTCGTGGAGCTCCTGGAAGTGGCGCATCGCCTCGGCGTCGCCGTCGTTCAAGTCCACGTAGACCGCGTCGACCTCACCGGCGGCGCGTCGCTCATAGAAGTCAGCCAGCTGGCAGCACAGATGCGCGCGACCCTCGTAGCCCCGCTCGGCCCAGAGCTCGCCCGCGCTGGCGATCGAGGAGATCGCGCCCTCCAGCGTGAGCCCGACGCCGGCTTCGGCGAGCTGCTCGTTAGTGGCGCCCTCGTCCTGGAAGTTGCCGTAGTGCAGGAACGGCCTCAGGAGGTCGGCGCGGTCCGGGTGACCCGCCTCGGCGTGGGCGCTCACGGCCAGCTTCACGACCTCGAGGCGCTCGCTGCGCTGCGTGAGGTCGTGCTCGCGCGTCGGCTCGAGGCCGCCCGCGTTGCCGCGCTCCACAGGTTGTCGAGGTCCCAGGTGCCGAGTTCGTCCTTGGTCTCCTCCACGTCACCGTCGTGACCTTCGTCACCTTCGCCGCGAAGGCGCTGGGTGTAGGAGCGCGCCAGCTCCGTGCAGAGACTCGTGGCCTTCTCGTACCCCACATCGGCCCACAACTCGGCGGCGCGCTTGAGCATCTCGACCATATGATTCAGGTCGATGCCCTCCATCGCCTCGGCCATCGTCGCGGCGTCGACGCCCTCGCGCTGGAGCTCCCCGGCGTGGAGTACGCGCTCGAGCTAGCGCGAGACTTCCTAGTCACCTGCTTCGGTGAACGCCTTGTGCGCGACGCGCAGGACCTGGAGGCGCATCTCGAGGTCGGCGAGGTTCTCCCCCTCCTGTCGGAGCTCGGCCTGCACGCGCTCCATGACGCGCACGACCTGTTGCGCCACCTCGGTCGCGCCGACCTCACGCAACGCGTGCACGCCGGCCTCGAGGTCACGCAAGACCTGCTCCCGGTTGGCGTCGTCGGCGGCGCGTGCGACCTCCAGCGGCGGGGACGGGGGCCAGGGCACGTCCTGGGGTATCGCGGGCTGGGTGATGACGAGGGCCAGGAGTGCGGCGGCGCCGCGAGCCTCTCGTCGCCCGGGAGAGGCTACTTGGCCCCGTACTCGCCGAACCGCAGGCGCTCGTAAGCCGGCTCCGTGCGCCCTTCCGCCAGAACACGACCCAGGCGCTGCGCCACCTGCGGGTGCTGCGCCGCGACGTCCTTGCTCTCGGCCGGATCGCTCTCGAGGTCGTAGAGCTCGAGCGCCGCGTCCGCGTTCTGCTTGAGGCCGCGGCGCACGGCCTTCCAGCGGCCGGCACGCACCGCAAGCTGCCCGCCGTAGCCCGGGAAGTCCCAGTACAGGTACAGGTGCCGGCGCTGCTTGTGCGCCTCGCCGAGCAAGCTCGGCAGGAACGAGATCCCATCGACGTGCTCGGGCGGCGCAGCGCCCGCCACCGCCGCGAACGTCGGGAGCACGTCCTGGAACGCCGACACGTGATCGCTCGTCGAGCTCGCCGCGATGCGGCCTGGCCAGCGCGCGATCATCGGCACCCGGATGCCGCCCTCGTAGACCGAGCCCTTGAGGCCGCGCAATCCGCCCGCGCTGTCGAAGAACTCGAAGTCGACCTGGTCCGGTCCGAGGTGCGTGGGCCCGTTGTCGCTGGTGAAGATCACGAGCGTGTCTTCTGCGAGGTCGAGCTCTTCGAGCAGCTGCAGCACCCGCCCGACGCTCTTGTCCATGTGCGTGATCATGGCCGCGTAGGCGGATTTGGGCGTGGGGTGGGGCAGGTAGCTCTTGCCCGTGTAGGGCTCCTCGTCCCACCTGCCCAGGTACTCCTTCAGGGACGCCTCCGGCACCTGCAACGCGAGGTGCGGGATCGTGAACGGCACGTACGCGAAGAACGGCCCGTCCTTGTTCTCACGGATGAAGGTGAGCAGCTCGCGCTCGATCAGGTCGTGGCTGTAGTGCGGTCCGGTGAGGCCGCGCTCGTTGCCCTCGAGCATGACCCGCTCGTCGTCGCTCCACAGGTAGCGCGGATAGAAGTTGTGTGCGTGGCGCTGGCAGTTGTAGCCGTAGAAGCGATCGAAGCCCTGGTTGAGGGGGTCACCCTGCGAGCCGGGAAAGCCCAGGCCCCACTTGCCGAAGCAGCCCGTTGCGTAACCCTGGCCCTTGAGCACCTCGGCCACGGTCAGGTCGTCGGCGAAGATCGGCTCCTGACCCTCAGGCTTGTGCTCCAGGTTGTCGCGCACGGTCGCGTGGCCGCTGTGCATCCCCGTCATGACCACGCAGCGCGACGGCGCGCAAACCGGCGCGCCCGCGTAGTGCTGGGTGAAGCGCATGCCCTCGGCCGCGAGTCGATCGAGGTGCGGGGTGAGGATCTTCTCCTGTCCATAGGAGCCGAGCTCCCCGTAGCCGAGGTCGTCCGCCAGGATGTAGACGATGTTGGGCTTGTCGTCGGCGAGGGCGGGTGAGAGCAGGGAGAGCAGCAGGAGGAGTCGCATCGTGCGCCGATGATACCTTGGGTGGATGCGCTGGACCGTGGCACTGCTGCTCGTCGGATGCTCGCGGCCATGGGTCGCGCCGGCGGAGCTGCCCACGCCCCGGCACGGCCACCGCAGCGAGCGCATCGGCGACGCGCTGTACGTCGTCGGCGGCTCGAGCGCCGGCAACGCCAGCTCTGAGGTCTGGTGCTACGACGGCGAGTGGCGTGCCTGCGCGCCCGCGCCCGGTCGCTTCAACTTCTTCGGCAGCGCCGCCGTCGACGGTGACCTGGTGATCGTCGGTAGCAGCGTCGCGCGCTACCACCCCCCGCGTGACACGTGGGAGGTGCTCCTCGCCGAGGGCGCGCCGCGCTCTCACTTCGGGGCGGCGGCGGTCGACGGTGTCCTCTACACCCTCGGAGGTTTCCCCGAGCTGGCCACCGGCTTCCATGCCTTCGACCTCGAAGCGCGGACCTGGGCCGCGCTCACCGCCCCGCCCGACTTCGCGCACGGCGACCACTTCCACATCCTGGTCGAGCTGGGCGGCGAGCTGCACGTGATCGGGGGTCTCGTCGACAGCGATCCGGCGCCGACCCACTGGGTCCTGCGGGAGGGGAAGTGGGCGCGGCTGCCGGACCTGCCAGCGGCGGTCTGGGCCAAGTTCGCGGTCTGGCAGGTGGTCGAGGGCGAGCTCGTGCTCTTCTCCACGAGCGAGGACGTGGGCCTGCGCTACGACGGGGTCTGGACCGAGCTCACGCCGGCCCCGGTGATGGTCGCCATGGCTACGGCCGTGGTGGCCGATGGGAAGCTGAGGGTGCTCGGGGGCATGTTCCCGGGCGAGCGGCGGCGCCTGGTCTACGATCTCGCGGCCGACCGCTGGGAGTGAACCGGTCCTC
Source organism: Planctomycetota bacterium (assembly GCA_027623615.1). Lineage (GTDB taxonomy): Bacteria > Planctomycetota > UBA1135 > UBA1135 > JALWOP01. The sequence continues at coordinate 3,440 of JAQBVH010000334.1, forward strand.
TACGCCCGGGTCATGCGCTGCATCACCTCGAGCACGGCCTCGACCTGCTCGCGGTGGCTGCGGAAGCACAGGAGCGCGACGCGCAGCCAGTAGACGCCGTCGATGGTGGTGGTCGAGAGGAACACCCGGCCATCGTCGAGCACGGCCTGCAGCAGGCGCTGGTTGAACTCGGTCGCGTCGGCGCGGTCACGCGGCTGCCAGCGGAACATGGCCACCGACAGGTCGGGCTCAGGGCCGACCTCGAAGCCGAGCTCCCGCGCGCGCGCGTGGAAGTAGAGCGCGAGCAGGCGCTTCTCCTCGAGCGCGGCCTTGTGCCGGTCGAGGCCGTGCAGCACGAGCGGCAGCCACATGCGCATGCCGCGGAAGTGTCGCGTCAGCTCGGGCGAGAGCTCGGCGGGCGAGGGCTCCTCGACGGCGCTCAGGGCGTCCTGGAGATAGACGCCCGTGATCCCGAAGCTCGGCGCGAGGTGCGCGGGCTCGCGCACGAGGATCGCGCCGGTGCCGTAGGGATTGAAGAGGCCCTTGTGCGGATCGATCACCACCGAGTCCGCGCGCTCGATGCCCGCGAAGCGTGGCCTCAGCTCGTCGAGGAGCAGGAACGCGCCGCCGTAGGCGCCGTCCACGTGGAACCAGAGCTCCTCGGCCTCGGCGATGTCCGCCAGCTCGGCCAGGGGATCCATGGCGCCGGTGTCGGTCGTGCCCGCCGTGCCGAACAGGAGGAAAGGCCGCAGCCCAGCGGCCTTGTCCTCGTCGATCTGGACCTGCAGCGCCGCCGCGTCCATGCGGTAGCGCTCGTCCATCGGCACGGTGCGCCGCGGACATTCGGCCAGGCCCGCGATCGCGATCGCCTTGCCGATGCAGTGGTGCGCCTGGGCCGTGCAGTAGATGACGCTGCGCTCGACCTCACGGGCGCGGATGCCCTGGGCATCGCGCGCCGCGGTGACGCCGACCAGGGTCGCGATCGAGCCACCGGAGGTCAGGCTGCCGAAGGCGCTCGCGGGATAGCCGACCATCCGGCACAGCCAGCGCACGAGCAGGTTCTCGACGCGCACCGAGCCGCGGCCCGCGTAGTACACGCCCGAGTAACGGTTCGTGACGGCGGCGAGGTAGTCCCCGAGCGCGCCGGCGTAGATGCCGCCGCCGGGGATGTAGCCCAGGTGTCCGCCGTGCGCCGGCTGCAGGCCGGGCCCGTCGATCTCACGTTCGAACAGGTCGAGGATCGCGTCCACGTCCTGGGGCTGCGCGGGGATACCCAGGTCGTAGAGCTCCTGGGGCGCGCCCTCGCCCTGGTCCCAGATCGCGCGCTCGCTCAGCTCGTCGAGGATCCTGTGGCCGACGGCGCAGACCTTGTCGGTCAACGCGCGTCGATCGGCTGGAGATTCTTCGAGGGCGCGGGCGGCGGGCTCGACCTCGGCGAGGCGAGCGAGGAGGG
>JAQBVH010000335.1 GCA_027623615.1 Planctomycetota bacterium
CCCCAGCTGGGCGGGTGACATCACGGCCACCGGCTGGTACGGCTTCCCGACCCTCGCCGATGGTCGCGTCAAGGTCGCCCAGCATGGCGCCGGCCGACCGGTCGAGGGGGACGCGCGACCGACCGACGCCCCCGAGGACGGACCCGCCCTGCGCGGCGCGCTGCGTGACCTCGTGCCCGCGCTCGCCGACGCGCCCCAGGTCGGCGGTCGTTGGTGCCCCTACTGTGACAGCCAGGACGGCGACTTCTGGATCGGCCTCGACCCCGAGCGCCCGGGCCTCGCCGTCGCCGCAGGAGGCAGCGGCCACGGGTTCAAGTTCCTGCCGCTGCTGGGCAAGCTGGTGGCGGACGCCTGCGAGGGGCGCCTGGCTGACGAGTACGCCAGGTTCGGGTGGCGCGACGTCGCCCCGAAGAGAGCAGACGTGATGCGCTGCGTGGGCGACGGCTGACCTGGCGGTAGTTGGCCGTCGCGAGACACCCCAGGCCAGGCGAGGACCAGGTCATGCTGCGTCGACCATGGCGCAACTGAAGCTGCTCACCGGCGAGGACCTCGAGCTCGCCAACCGCGTCTATCGCGAGATCCACTTCGAGCTGAGCGACGCGGACGACCGCACCTTCGCCCAGCTCGAGGAGGGTCGACCCGTCGCACTGACGCGCTTGCAGCGACATGCGGACGGTTCGATAGAGCTCGGCGGGGTGTGGGTCGAGCCCTCGCGCCGCGGCAGCGGGCTCGCGCGCTCGGTCGTCGCGCAGGTGGTTGCTCTCGCGGAGCGGGACCAGCCAGTGTTCTGCCTGTCCTTCGCCCACCTCTCCGCGTTCTACCGCAGCGTGGGCTTCGCGGACGGGCGGCCCGAGGACGCTCCTCGATCGATTCGCGAGAAGCTCGTGTTCTGCGGCGAGCAGCTCCGGCGCGGCAGGTACGAGCACCCGGTCGATCTGCTCGTGCGGGGAGCCCTCTAAGTAGGGTCTGCGTCCCCAGTCTCCATCTGGGACTGTCCTCCCGGTCGCAGGGCTTGCTCCGGCTGCCCGGCGACCCGAGCGGGAGCCTGCGAGCGGTCGCCCTGGCGGTGATCGAGGGTGCATGACTTCGTCCCGGCAGCGGGGGCCGCCGCGGAGGAGCAACCCTGTGTCCTCCGGAGGTGCGTCGCGTCCAACCCTTGCGCAGCCCTGACCCCCCGCAGCAACGCGTCCCCTACGATCGGAGGACTCAGGCTCCCGCACGAAAGTGTCGACGAGAGCCTCTCTCGGCCACCCCTCCCCTCCCCACCCCCTGATGCACCAGCGACGCCTGCTCCTCGTGGCCCTGTTGACCGCTGCCCCGGTCCTCGCCCAAACCCAACCCGACGCCGTCCTCCTGCGCTACCCCGACGTCAGCGCGGACTCGATCTGCTTCCGCTACGACGGCGATCTGTGGATCGTCGCCAAGACCGGCGGAACCGCGCGCCGGATCACCTCCGCCGCCGGCAACGAGGACCTCCCGCGCTTCTCACCCGACGGGAAGAGCGTGGCCTTCCAGGGCAACTACGACGGCAGCACCGATCTCTACACGCTGCCCGTGGAGGGAGGCATCCCCGCGCGGGTGACCTTCCATCCGGATCGCGAGACGATGTGTGACTGGCACCCGAGCGGTGACGCGCTGATCTACTTCTCGAGCGAGATCTCCGGCGTCGCACGCGCCCCCAAGGTCTTCACCGTCAGCACCGACGGCGGCCAGCCCGAGGCCCTGCCCATGGCCTTCGGCACCTTCGCCGCGATCGACCCGACCGGCGCGTGGGTGGCCTACACCCCCACCAGCCGCGAGTTCCGCACGTGGAACCGCTACCAGGGCGGCACCGCCCAGGACGTGTGGCTCTTCAACCTCGAGGACGGCACCTCGCGCCGCGTGACCGATCACCCCGGCACGGACGCCGCGCCCATGTGGCACGGGCGTGACCTCTGCTTCGTCTCCGATCGAGGCACGGCCGGCATCCCGAACCTGTACGCCTTCAACCTCGACAGCAGCGAGACGCGGCAGCTGACCGACCTCGACAAATCCGGGGTCAAGTTCCCCGCGATCGGCCCCAGCGACATCGTCTTCGAGTGGCTCGGCAAGCTGCACCGCTACGAGTTCGGCAGCGGCAAGGTGGTCGCCGTCGACGTGAGCATTCCGATGGACCGGCCCTACCTGCGGGAGCAGCACCGGGACCTCTCCGAAGCGCTCGGCGCGATCGAGCCCTCCCCCAGCGGGAAGCGCGTCGTGGTGGAGGCGCGCGGCGAGATATTCACCGTGCCCACCAAGGAGGGCGTGGTGCGCAACCTGACGGGCACCAGCGGCGTGGCTGAGCGCTATCCGTCCTGGTCGCCCGATGGTCAGTGGATCAGCTACTGGTCCGACCGCAGCGGCGAGTACGAGCTGACCCTGCGCCGCAGCGACGGCAAGCCCTGCGAGGGCAGCGACCAGCACGGCGAGCAGCGCGTGACGACCCTCGGCCCGGGCTGGAAGTACGCCGCCCAGTGGGCGCCGGACTCCAAGAAGCTGGTCTTCTCGCTGCAGAGCGGCGAGCTCTACCTCTACGACCTCGCCTCGAAGGAGCTGATCCGCGTCGACGTCAACCCGACCTACGGCAACCTGGGTGTGGACTGGTCCGCGGACTCCGGCTGGTTCACCTGGAGCCGCAAGCACTCGCAGAGCCAGAACGGCGCCATCCAGCTCTACGACGTGGCGGACCGCCGGCGCCACGAGGTCACCTCGGGCATGTTCAACGACGCCAGCCCGGCGTTCGACCTGGACGGGGACTGGCTGTGGTTCCTCTCGAACCGAACCTTCGCGCCGCGCTACTCCGAGTTCGACACGACCTGGATCTACACCGAGTCGACCAACCTGATCGCCGTGCCCCTGCGCGCCAACGTGGTCAGCCCCTTCACGCCCACGAGCGACGAGGAGCCGATCGAGGCTGACGAGGAAGAAGAAGTCGAGGAAGTACCGGCCGAGGAGGCTGCTGAGGAAGACGAAGCCCCCGCCGCGATGACGATCGATCTCGACGGCTTCGAGGGACGCGCGATCTCCCTGCCCGTGTCGCCCGGCCGCGTCTTCGGCCTCGACGGCCTGAACGGCAAGGCCGCCTACATCCGCCCGAGCGACGAGGCGACCGGCCGCGGCCGCGGCCTCGGACGCGGTGGTGACCTCAAGACCTTCGACATGCAGGACAAGCAGGAGGCGACCATGCTCGCGGGCGTGCGCGGCTATGCCCTGACCGCGGACGGCAAGAAGATGATGGTGCGCGTCAGCGGCGGCACCGCGATCATCGACGCCAAGCCGGGGCAGACCCCTGAGCCGATCGACTTCAGCGGCGTGGGCGCCTCGATCGACCCGCGCGCCGAGTGGGAGCAGCTCCTGCGTGACGCCCACAAGATCTTCCGCGACTGGTTCTACGACCCGGGGATGCACGGAGTCGACTGGGACGGCGTGCGCGACCGCGCGCTGGCTGCCCTGCCCGACGTGACCTCGCGCGCGGACGTCTCCTTCCTCATCGGGGAGATGATGGCCGAGCTCAACGTGGGTCACTCCTACAACCGCGGCGGCCCGGAGGACCAGCCGCGCCCCGCCACCGGCGGCGCGGCCGTCGGCCTGCTCGGCTGCGACTGGAGCCTAGAAGGCGGCGCCTACCGCATCGCCCGCGTCCTCGGTGCCAGCTACGACACGGACGCCCGCTCGCCGCTGTCGACCCATGGCCTCGACGTGAACGCGGGCGACTACGTCCTCGCGGTCAACGGCCAGCCGGTCGACGCGGGGCAGGCGATCCACGCCGCCTTCGTAGGCAGCGCGGGTCGCCCGACCAGCCTGACGGTCAACGCCGCCCCGACCCTCGACGGCAACGAGCGTGAGGTCGTGGTCGTGCCCATGTCCAACGAGCGCAGCCTGCGCTACCGCGACTGGGTCGCCGGTCGTCGCGCGCTGGTCGAGGAGCTCTCCGGCGGTCGCGTCGGCTACGTGCACGTGCCCTCGACCGGTATCGACGGTCAGAACGAGCTCGTGCGCCAGTTCATGGGTCAGTACCACAAGGACGCCCTGCTCGTGGACGAGCGTTGGAACTCGGGCGGTCAGATCCCGACCCGCTTCGTCGAGCTGCTCAACCGTCCGCTCACCAACGCCTGGGCCACCCGCTCCGGCGCGCCCTGGCAATGGCCGCCCGTCGGCCATCGCGGCCCGAAGGCGATGCTGATCAACCACGCGGCGGGTTCCGGCGGCGACGCCTTCCCCTACTACTTCCGTCAGGCTGGCCTCGGCAAGCTCGTCGGCACGCGCACCTGGGGCGGTCTGGTCGGTATCTCGGGCAACCCGGCCCTGATCGACGGCGGCACGGTGGCCGTGCCGACCTTCGCCTTCTTCGAGCTGGACGGCACCTGGGGCATCGAGGGCCACGGCGTCGAGCCGGACATCGAGGTCCTGGACGACCCGGCCAAGATGGCCGATGGCAGCGACCCCCAGCTGGAGGCCGCGGTCGCCCACCTCCTCGCGGAGCTGAAGACCTGGAAGAACCCGTCCCCCAAACGCCCGGCCTACCCGGACCGCAGCGGCGCCGGCATCACCGAGGACGACAAGTAAGGCCATCCGGCGGGCGGCGCTCGAGTCGCCCTGGAGAGAACGAGCGGGCCCTGGGGTTTCCCCCGGGGCCCGCTTCGTCGAGCTGGTCAGTCACCGACCCGCAGCTCGACCGTCGACACGCCGGCCCGCTCGACCCTGGGTAGCGTGAGCACGAAGATGCGGTCGTGAGCGTGCTCCGCGAGGACCGGCCCGTAGCGCGAGTCCTCGAGGTCGGTCACCGCGCCGCCCAGCTCCGCCACCATCGCCGGCACCGTGTTCGAGTGACCGGCGACGACCGCCACCGATC
>JAQBVH010000336.1 GCA_027623615.1 Planctomycetota bacterium
CGTGGCCCAGCTGGTCTTCCTGCTGATGGCCATGAGCGTCGTGATCTGCGCTCCCCGCTTCCAGGGAGCAGCACCGATCAGCGCCGCGCGCGAGGCCGGCCGGGGCGTCGCCGCCCTGGCCTGGGCGACGACCGCCCTCGTCTACGGCCAGATCGTGCTCGGTGCCTGGCTGCGCCACACCGGTCGCGACATTCCGCTGATGCTGCACCTGGGCTTCGCCTGCGCGGCGGTGGGGCGGTGCTCATGCTCGCCAACCGGCTCCAGGCCGCGGCCCAGCAGTTCGAGGCAGAGCGAGCCGCCCCCCTCCTGCGAGTGCGCAAGCAGTTGCTCTCGCTGCTGCTCTTGCAGGTCATGCTCGGCGTCGCCAGCCTGGCCGCGATCGTGCTCGTCAGCGGCGGCTTCAAGGGTCGAGTGACCACGCTCGAAGCCGTGACCGCGTCGGCCCATGTCCTGACCGGCGCGCTCTTGCTCGGTAGCTGCGCGGCTGCTGGCCTGTGGTCCGGTCGCCTGTTTCGGATGACCCGGGCGAGCGAGGTCCCTGAAGTTCGTACCACGACCGCACTCGAGGGAGTCGTCGCATGAAGGCTCAGGTCCAAGTTCCCAGCGCGGCCGAGGCCGCCGAGCTACGCAGCCTGGCCCGGGAGTGGTTGTCGCTCCTGCGCACCCGGGTCGCGACGCTGGTCTTCCTCACTGCGCTGGTCGGCGGGATGCTGGCCACGGGCCCGGGCGTCATGCCGGCCTCCGCGATCGAGGCCGCGCTCTACATCACCCTGGTCACTGGCTGCGCGAGCGTGCTCAACCAGGTGCTCGAGCGCGACACCGACGCGCTCATGCACCGCACGGCTCAGCGGCCGCTGGTCACCGGTCGGATCGAGGTCGGTCACGCCCTGACCTTCGCCGTCGCCCTCGGCGCCGCGGGGACCGCGGGCCTGGCCCTGCGCTTCGGCCTGCTCTCGGCCGTGCTCGTGCTGGCCACCCTGGTCGCCTACGTGGGCATCTACACCCCGCTCAAGCGCGTCTCGACGATGAACACCGTGGTCGGCGCCATCCCCGGCGCCGCGCCGCCCCTGATCGGCTACGCCGCCGTCGCCGGCGAGGTGGGTCCTTGGGCCTGGGCGCTGTTCGCCGTGATCTTCGCCTGGCAGTTCCCGCACTTCATGGCCATCGCCTGGCTGTACCGCGAGGACTACGCCCGCGCTGGTCACCGCATGCTGCCCGCCGTTCCCGGCTCCGACGGGGTCGCGGGTCGGCAGGCCGTGCTCTACAGCCTGGCGCTGCTCCCGATCTCCCTGCTGCCGGCCCTACGACTCGAGGCCGGACCGCTGTACGTCGTCGGAGCCCTCGTCCTCGGCCTGGCTTACCTGGCCGCTTCGGTCGCCTTCGCCCTGCGCGAAGACCGCCGGCGCGCCCGCGGATTGCTGTTCACCTCCCTGGTGTACCTGCCGCTGCTGCTCGTCCTGATCCTCCTGGATCCGGTCGTCGCAGCGGGACTGTGACCCCCTGAACCCATGAGTTCCTCGACCTCCATCCCCGCCTACGACGCAAGCGTCGACGCGCCCAAGCCGCACCACCCGGTGTACGACTACGACTCCGGGCCGCCGGTGGACCGCGGGAAGTTCGCCATCTGGCTCTTCCTGGCCACCGAGGTGATGTTCTTCACCGGGCTGATCGGGACCTACGTCGTCATCCGCACCGGATCGGTCACGTGGCCGGACCCGAACACGCTCCTGGCCGTCGAGCTGACCGCGTTCAACACGTTCGTGCTGATCGTGAGCTCCTGGACGGTGGTGCGCGGCCTCCAGGCGATTCAGAAGGGGGACCGCAAGGGACTGCTCTTCTGGCTCGGGCTCTCGATCCTCTTCGGCTCCTTCTTCGTCGGGGTGCAGGTCTACGAGTACTTCGAGCTCGTCGCCCATCACCGCACGCCGAACGTGGACCTGTTCTGGTCGACCTTCTACGCCATGACCGGGTTCCACGGCACCCACGTCATCGTCGGTGTCATCTGGCTCATCTGCGTCTGGATCGCCGCGGCGCGTGGCAAGTACTCGGCGGAGAACCACGTCGGCCTCGAGCTCGCCGGTCTCTACTGGCACTTCGTCGACCTGGTCTGGGTCCTCCTCTTCACGATCGTCTACCTCTTCTGAGCGGGGGCTAGAACCGATGTCTGACAACCACGAATTCGACGCAAACAAGATCTTCATCATCCTGATCATCGCCACCGCGCTTGAGGTGGCTTGGGGCTGGTGGATGCCCGGCCCGAATTGGTGGGTCTGGGGGGGGCTGATCAGCATGGCCCTCTACAAGGGCTTGTTGATCCTCCAGTACTTCATGCACTTCAAGTTCGAGGGCTGGATCGTCAAGGGTCTCATGGTGCCTACGCCCATCCTGATCATGGTCGTGGTCTTCGCGCTCATGCCGGACGTGGCCAAGAACTCGCGTATGGACCATGGTCTGACCGAAATGGCCGACCCCGACGGGGAGATCCTCGACATGGTCGAGCTTCAACACGTCAAGCAGGGACGCGCTGGGCACACCGATGGAGATGGCGGTCACTGACCAGCTGAGGTCCCGCTCCACCGGCTGCGCCGGTCGCGCCCCCCGGATGCCGCGCCTCGTCGCGGCGCTCGCGGGGGTGCTCGCTTGTGTGGTGGGGTCGATCCCGGCTGCGGGCCAGGCCTCGCCCGAGCCCCACGCCTCCGCACGCTTCGGCGCGGTCTCGGAATTCACCTTCACCGAGCGCAGCGGCGAGCAGGTCTCGCTCGCGGACCTGAAGGGTCAGGTCTGGATCGGCGTGCCGTTCTTCCGCGGCTGCACCGGCCCCTGCCCGAGCCTGACCAGCGACCTGCACACGGCCTTCAAGGACAAGCTGAAGGGCAAGGGCGTGCGCATCGTCTCGTTCACCCTCGACGCCGAGGTCGACACGACCGAGGCCCTGAACGAGTACGCCGCCACCTACAAGATCGAGGGCGACGACTGGCTCTTCCTCACCGGACCCGACAGGGCCGCCCTGCAGGAGTTCGTGCGCAGCGGCCTCAAGGTGCCCGTCGCCGAGTCCGCAGGGGAGGGCATCGAGTACGGCGAATCGATCACCCACGGCACACGCCTGCCGGTCGTCGACGCCGAGGGGCACATCGCCGGCTGGTACGAGGCCGCGCGCGTCTTCGACAGCATCGAGGCCTTCGAGGGCTCCCTCGACGCGCTCGTCGAGCGCGCCCTGGCCGTGCGCCCGCGCCCCGAGACCTCGCTGCCGCTGATCAACGCGGCGCTGAACGCGCTCGCGTTCGTGCTGCTCGTCCTGGGGCTCGTCGCCATCCACCGGGGCCAGAAGGAGCGCCACGCGCTGTTCATGCGCGCCGCCTTCCTGGCCAGCGCGGTCTTCCTGGCCTGTTACCTCTACTACCACCTGGTCGTCCAGGCCGATGCCGGCCCGACCCCGTTCCACGGCAAAGGCGTGGCCAAGACCGGCTACCTGGTCTTGCTGGCAAGTCACGTCATCCTGGCCATGGTCAACCTGCCGATGGTGCTGCGCACCTTCTGGTTGGCCCACAAAGAGGACTGGGAGCGCCACAAGTGGTGGGCCCGCAGGACGTTCCCGATCTGGCTGTACGTCTCGATCACGGGCGTGCTGGTCTATGTCGTGCTGTATCCTCTGAACCCGACGCCATGACGACAAACCTGCGCATCCTGCTGATGGTGGCCCTGGCCCTCGCCCTGGCTCCCGCGGGCTTCAGCTGAGACTCCTGCAAGGAGGCGGTCGCCTCCGAGAATGGTGGGCTCAGCCGTGGGTTCGCCAACAGCATCTACTTCATGCTGGCGATCGTGATGGTAGTCCTGCCGGGCAGCTTCTTCCTCCTGATCCGGCATGCCAGGTCCAAGGCGGCCAGCTACGAGCCGCCCCCGGGCGCAGAGCGTTGGGGCCAGTGAGCGACACGTGAGCGAGGTCCTGCGCCACGCCTGGGCCGAGACGGCCCTCGGTCGTTTCCTGGTCGCCTCCAGTGAGCGCGGCGTGGTGTACCTCGGGCTGCGCGAGGCGCGCTCCTGGGCCGGCCTCGAGGACTACGCGCGTCGCAAGTCACCCGGGGCAGAGTTGGTCGAGGATGCCCACGCCCTGAAGCCGCTACGCGACGAGCTCGCTGCCTGGGCCGACGGCGACCTGCGCAAGTTCCACGTTCCCATCGACCTGCGCGGCACCCCCTTCCAGCTCGCGTGCTGGGACCAGCTGCAGCGCATCCCGTACGGGACGACGATCACCTACAACGAGCTGGCGCGTCGCGTCGATCGCCCGCGCGGCGCGTCGCGCGCCGTCGGCCAGGCCAACGGCGCCAACCCGGTCGCGATCGTGGTGCCCTGCCACCGCGTCCTGGCCACGACCGGACTCGGCGGCTTCGGCGGGGGGATCGAGATGAAGCGGCGCATGCTCGAGCTCGAGGGCGCGCTCCTACCCCTCGGCTGAAACCGCCGGCCGCGCGCGCCGTCTCTGGGGCGGTGCGCCCCTTCCTGCTCGGTCTGCTCCTGGCCCTCGCCGGCCTCGGTCCCTTTCCCAGCCCGTTCACACCGCCGCCCCGGCCGGGGCCCGGCGCCTGGTGGGTGGCCGACCGCGCGGGAAACACCGTCTGGTTGCTCGACGCCGACCTGATCGTGGTCGCGGGCTTCCGACTCTGTCTCCCGGTCGCGCTCGTGCCCGTCGGCGATGGTGGAGTCTGGGTGCTCGAGGCCATCGAGGGCACGCCCCGCGGTCTGCATCGGCTCCGCAGGCTCGATCCGTCCGGCGCTCACCCGCGAACCTGGATCCTCGAGCCGCCCCGGGACGTGACCCTCGTGAAGGGCGTGGGCGCCGTGATCCTGACGCGGGCCGGCGCGCTCTCG
>JAQBVH010000337.1 GCA_027623615.1 Planctomycetota bacterium
GGCGAGCGCCGCCGCGCCGGCCCGGGCCTCAGCGAGCAGCTCTGCTGGCGTCTTCTCCTGGGCGAACGACCACGGCGTGAGGAGGAACAACAGGAACGGTGCAAGCGTCTTCATCATCGATCTCCAGCCGACACGAGACGGCCCATCGGGGGAGGCGTTCATGGTAAACGACCCCCATGCAAGAGCTGCTCGACGACGCGGCGCGCCGCGCCATCCGCTACTTGAGAGACCTGCCTGAGCGGCGCGTCTTCCCGGACGACGAGGCTCTGGCGGGCCTGGAGGGCTTCGAGGGGGACCTCCCAGCCGAACCGAGCGACCCGGCCGAGGTTCTGGAGAAGCTCGACCGCCTCGGGTCCCCCGCGACCGTCGCCACGTGCGGGCCGCGCTACTTCGGCTTCGTGATCGGCGGCGTGCTGCCCGCGCCGATGGCGGCCAGCTGGCTGGCCGGTGCCTGGGACCAGAACGCGGGCATGGTGACCGGCTCGCCCGTCGCAGCGCGACTCGAGGAGATCGCGGAGCGCTGGCTGGTCGAGCTGCTCGCGCTGACGCCCGGCACCGGCGCGGCCTTCACGACCGGCGCCACCGCAGCAAACCTGTGCGGGATCGTCGCCGCGCGACACGCACTGCTGGCCCGCGCAGGCTGGGACGTAGAGGCCGAGGGCCTGTTCGGCGCGCCGCCGCTGCGCGTGGTGGTCGGGGACGAGGTGCACCTCTCCGTCCTCAAGGCCCTCGGCATCGCAGGCCTTGGCCGCGCGCGCATCGAGCGCGTGCCCGCCGACGGACAGGGGAGCCTGATCGCGAGTGAGCTGCCGCAGCTCGACGCGCGCACAATCGTCTGCTGCCAGGCCGGCAACGTGAACACCGGCGCCTTCGATCCGATCGCCGAGGTGGTCGAGCGCGCGCGCGAGGTCGGCGCGTGGGTGCACGTCGACGGTGCGTTCGGGTTGTGGGCGCGGGCGTCGCGTGGCCTCGCCAGCCTCGCGCCAGGCCTCGAGCACGCCGACTCCCTGGCGACCGACGGCCACAAGTGGCTCAACGTCCCCTACGACTCTGGCATCGCGTTCGTGCGCGAACGCCAGCACCTGGTCGGCGCGATGGCCGGGCAGGCGGCGTACCTGATCGAGACCGAGCGTCGTGAGCCGTGGCACACGACGCCGGAGATGTCCCGACGCGGTCGCGGCATCGAGGTATGGGCGGCCCTGGCTTCCCTCGGCCGCGCGGGACTCGAGGACCTCTTCGACCGCTGCTGCCGTCACGCGCAGCGCTTCGCCGAGGGCGCGCGCGACCTCGGGGTGCAGGTCCTCAATGAGGTCGTGCTCAACCAGGTGCTGCTCGACTTCGGCGGCGACGAGGCCACGGCGCGAGCCATCGAGGCCCTGCAGCGCGAGGGCACCCTCTGGGCCGGCGGCACGAGCTGGCAGGGCCGCGCGCCGATGCGCGTGTCCTTCTCGTCGTGGGCGACCAGCGACGCGGACGTGGAGCGCAGCCTCGACGCCCTGCGCAGGATCGTCGTCTGATCGAGACACCCCGAAGGACTTTCCGGGCGCCATCGAGGAACGCGGGGGCGGGGTAGCCTACGGGTGACGGCTCCTTGTCGGCGCACCGTGACGCCTCGTCACGGCCTGGACACCGCTTCGACACGGACGGATCAGCACGATGCGGTGCCCCATGTTGCAATCGGGGCACCGCCGCGCTGACGGCTCCCGTTCCTCCCAACCATGAACGACCCTCTCTCCTCCCTCGGCCGCGCGGCCCTGATGAGCGCTCTGTGCGCGCCCGTCTGGGCGCAGCGCAGCACTCCCGGACCCGACCTGTCGGCGCCGACCTTCGTCGAGGAGCCCGGCGTGATCGAGTTCCGCGGCGTGCTCACCGCGCGCCCGGTGCAGCCGAGCCACGCGCTCGAGTACGGCTGGAGCGAGGCCCAGTACGAGGCCCGGCGCGCCGCCGCCGAGGCGCTGCTGCTCGAGGCGAGCGTCCTCGAGTACATCCCCGCGACCGACGAGAGCCTGCTCGACGTCGGCCTGGGCAACGAACAGAAGATCGCGAACCTCTTGATGGCCTCGGGTGGCTTCCATTACGTCGCGCCCGATTGGACCGTCTACCCCGCCGCCGCGGACTGCACGGATGACCCCTTCCTCTCCAACCAGTGGCACCACGACACGATCGAGTCGTGCGCGGGCTGGGCGATCGAGACCGGCGACCCGAGCGTGACCGTTGCCGTGTGCGACACCGGCCAGCGCATCACCCACACGGAGTTCCAGCAGAACCGCAAGGAGGGCTACAACGCGGTCAACCAGCTCTGGGAGAGCCAGGGCGGCCAGATCAGCGACCTCCACGGGCACGGGACGCAGACCAGCGGGCTGGCGATCGCGACCGGCAACAACGCCAACGGCGTCGCGGGCGTGGGTTGGGACCTCAGCCACCGCATCCTGCGCATCTCGAACCTGTCGAGCGGCAGCACGAGCTTCTCGACGATCAACCACGCGGTGCGCACGGCCTCGGACGCCGGCGATCGAGTGGTCAACGTAAGCTACAACGGCGTGGAGGCCACGCCCAGCAACGACGTGACCGGCGCGTACGTGCGCAACCAGGGCGGGCTCGTGGTCTGGGCCGCGGGCAACTCGAACGTCAACCTGCCGGACGACCGGGAGGACAACCTCATCGTCGTCGGCGGCACCACGATCTTCGACGCCAAGTGGAGCGGCTCGAACTTCGGGCCGATGGTCGACCTGGTCGCGCCGGGCTCGGGCATCTTCACGACCTCGTTCTCGAGCGACTTCGCCTACACCTCGAACAGCGGGACGAGCTTCTCCTCGCCCATGTTCGCGGGCCTGCTCGCGCTGATGTGGACCGTCGATCCGAGCCTGACTCCGCAGGAGGCCGAGGACCGGCTGCGCGCCGGCTGCGACGACATCGGCGACGCGGGACTCGACGACACCTTCGGCTACGGGCGCATCAACGTGCGCCAGACCCTCGAGGCGCTGGGCTGCGGCGTCGAGAACTACTGCACGGCCCTGCCGAACACGACGGGCATGCCCGCGGTCATGACCTTCTCCGGCTCGGTCAGCGTGGCGAGCAACGACCTGGTCCTCACGGCCGCGCGCTGCCCCGCGAACCAGTTCGGCCTGTTCTTCTTCGGCGACGCCCAGAACGCGGCGCCCAGCGGCGACGGCACCTTCTGCGTGGGCGGCAGCCTGGTGCGCTACGGCGCGGTCCAGGTCGACGGCTCCGGCTTCGCCAACCAGTCCGTCAACGTGAACAGCCTGCCCAACGGCCTGCCGCCGTTCCTGCCAGGGGAGACGACCAACTTCTCCTTCTGGTTCCGGGACACGAGCCCGGGCGGATGGAACTTCGCGGATGGGTTGTCCGTGAAGTGGTGCGATTAGCGGGGGCCCTGTTACGCCGCCTGCGGAGGCGTGCTTGCAACGCCTGACGAAGGACGGTCGCCAGGGTTCGAAGACAGGTATGGCAAGCTGTGCAGATGCGACCCTCCCGCCGCCGCACCTCAGGCCTGCACCTCTCCGCTGGCATCCTGGCCTGCCTCCTCGCTGCGTGCGGCGGAGCAGACGAGGGCGGCCGCTCGGCATCCGCGCCCGCGCCGGACGCGCTGCCTGACGCCGAGCTGATCAGCCTATCCGACGGTCGTCCGATCCACTGGATCGCGGCCGACGACGACACGGTGTACTGCGGCGTGGACGACAGGGGCATCGAGGCCATCGTCCTCGCGACGGGCGAGGTGCGCTGGAGTGTTCCGGACGCCCACCCCGGAGGAGTCGCGCGGGTTGTCCTCCTCGGAGACACGCTCTACTCGACCGGCGATGACGACCGGGTCTGCGCGTGGAGCACCACGACCGGCGAGCTCCTTCGACAAGCAACCGTGATCTCCCCCCAGCGCATCGGTCAGCTCTGGCACGACGCCTCCGGCAGCCGGCTCCTCGCCTGCACCAGGACGGAGCTGTGGGTCTTCGACCCCCGGACCCTCGAGCTGCGCCACCACCTGAACGGCAGCGAGCCGCCGGACGATCCCCAGTCGGCGCAGGGCCAGCTCTACCGCAGCCTCCAGGGAGGGGTGTACATCGAGGACGCCGTCGTCCTGCCGGGCCGCTCGCGCGTGCTCTTCTCCATCGACCAGAGGCGCTCCCTGTGGTCCTGGGACATGGAGTCGGGGGAGCTCTCCGACGACTTGATGCCGGAGGGCACTGGTGGAAGGCTGCACCAGGGTCGCGATGGCCGCGCGCTCTACGTTTCCCGTCAGCGCCTCGCGCGCTACGACGCGCGCGATCTCGGGGCGACGCCCGAGGACGTTGGCGCTGGTGTGGGAGCGATCCGGGAGGACGCGCGCGGCGGCGTCCTCGCCGCTGGCGTCGGACGCCAGGTCCGCGTGTGGGACGGGGAGAGCGGACAGACCCTCGCGACCCTCGAGGGACACACGCGCATCGTCGGTCTCGCCATCCCGATCCGCGGCGGTCGGAACTTGGTGAGCTTCGCCCCGGGGGCCCGTCACCAACCAGCGGAGCTGCGCATGTGGCGGGTGAACCGCCCTTAGAAGAGGCCGGCGCGCTCCCGGGGCAGCGCCTCGGGGTTCCCGGCACAGATCCAGCGCGTTTCGGGCGCTGGATCGACAATCGGGCTCAAGGGTCCCCCGGCCCTGTCTCGATCCCCCAAGGTCCTCTCTCCCTGGATGCGCCCCATGACCCACCGCGAAGAAGCTCTCGTCCTCTGGTTCAACGAAGTCGGCAAGTCCGACGCCGAGCTCGTCGGTGGCAAGGGCGCGAGCCTGGGTGAGATGTATCGCGAGCTGGTCGTCAAGGGCGTGCGCATCCCGAACGGCTTCACCGCCACGGCGGCCGCCTACCGTCTCTTC
>JAQBVH010000338.1 GCA_027623615.1 Planctomycetota bacterium
GGGTCATGCGCTCAGCCCTGCTCTGCTGCCTGCTCCTCGCCCCCGCGGCCGTCTCCCAGGAAGCGCCGGTCCCCCACCCCGACGATGTGGCCGCTGGGATCCCGGCTGCGGTCGAGTTCCTGCTGACGCGGCAGGAGCGCTACGAGCCCGACAAGCGGGTGGGCCGCCTGCAGGACGACGAGCTGATCGACTGGCAGCAGCGGGAGGAGGAGCGCCTCGCCACCCTGCGCCAGACAGGACCAGGGGCCGAGTGGCCCTACGAGGGGGTCTACCGCGTCGGCGGCATCATTCCCGGCGGCTACCGGGTCGGCGGTAGCGCGATCGTCAGCCTGGCCCTCATGCGGGCGCCGGGCCTCGAGGACGACCCGCGGCGCCGGGAGGCGATCACCCGCGCGCTCGAGTTCGTGCTCGTCTCCCTCGAGGGCAACCCGCAGCTCGAGCCCGGCCCCAAGTCCGGCTACGACGTGCGTGGCTGGGGCCACGCCTACGGGCTGCGCTTCCTGCTCGAGGCCGAGGCGCGTGGCCTCGTGCCCGCGGCTCACAAGGAGCAGGTCGTCAAGGCGATCCCGCACCTCCTGCATTGCCTCGCGGTCAACGCGCAGCCGAACGGCGGCTGGAACTACGCCGACGACCAGCGCGTCAGCCCATTCATGACCGGCTCGACCCTGCTGACCCTCTACCTCGCCCGCGAGCGGGGGCACGCGGTCGACGCCGAGATGATCACCAAGGCCCTCAGCGCCTTGAAGCGTTCACGCACCGAGAGCGTGGCCTATGCCTACGCCGGCAACGCCCGGGGCGAGGTCGCGATGCCCGGCTCGAGCGCACGCTCCTCGGTCGCCGAGCTCGCGCTCTACCTCGCCGGTGAGTCCGACCAGGCCGAGCTGCGCAAGGCCGTGAACGGCTTCTTCCACGGCTGGAACGACCTGCTCGACCGCAAGTCCAAGCAGGGCACCCACGAGGGGACCTACGGGATCGCTCCCTACTACTTCTTCTTCGGGCACACCTACGCGGCGATCGCGATCGAACAGCTGCCCGCGGAAGAACGACCCGCCCTGCGCCAACGCATGCAGGCCGTGCTCTGGGACACCCGGGAGGACGGCGGCCAATGGAACGACCGCATCTTTCCCCGCTCGAGCGCCTACTCGACGGCCATGTGTCTGCTGGCGCTCCTGGCCCCGGAGGGACCGAGCTTCCCGCGCTGGAGGAAGTAGCGGGAGTACGGTGCCCTACGCCTCGACGCCGCTCGACACCGCGACGCGGGACTTCGATTCGTCCTCGCGCCGGATGGCGGCGCCCAAGGCCTGCAGGCGCTCTTCGATGCGCTCGTAGCCGCGGTCGATGTGGTAGACGCGGTGGATCTCGGTCGTGCCCTCGGCCACGAGCCCGGCCATGACCAGGGCCGCGGACGCGCGCAGGTCGCTGGCGGTGACCGGCGCGCCGGACAGCTTCTTCGTCCCGCGCACCACCGCAGCGCTCTCCTGGCGCCGCACCTGGGCCCCGAGGCGCTGGAGCTCGGGCAGGTGCATCCAGCGGTCCGGGTAGATGCGCTCGGTGATGATCGACAGGCCGTCGGCCCGGGTCATCAAGCTCATCCACTGGGCCTGCAGGTCGGTCGGGAAGCCCGGGTAGGTATGGGTCGTCACGTCCGTCGAGCGCGGCGGGAGCTCGACGGGGTCGTACGCGGAGGTCTCGATCCAGTCCTTGCCCGCATCGAAGGGAACCTGGGCCTCCCACATGCGGTCGAGCAGCACGGCCAGGTGATCCGGCCGACACTCCTCGACCCGCACCCGACCACCGGTCAGGGCGCCGGCCAAGACATAGGTGCCGGCCTCGATGCGGTCGGGGATCACCTCGTGCTCGCAGCCGCCGAGCTCGTCGACCCCCTCGATCGTGAGCACCGGCGAACCATGGCCAGTGATCCGAGCGCCCATGGCGTTCAAGCAGTCCGCCAGATCGACGACCTCGGGCTCGCAGGCGGCGCCCTGGATCGTGGTCGTGCCGTTCGCGAGGGTGGCAGCCATCATCACGTTGGCCGTGCCGAGCACCGAGGAGCCGAACGAGCTACCCAGGTACATGTTCCCGCCGCGCAGGCCGCCCTTGGGCGCCTCGGCGATCACGAAGCCGTGCTCGATCCAGACGCGGGCCCCAAGGTTGCGCAGCCCCTTGATGTGCACGTCGATCGGCCGGACCCCGAAGACGCAGCCGCCTGGCAAGGACACCTCGGCCCGGCCGAAGCGCGCCAGGAGCGGCCCGAGGACACAGACGGAGCCGCGCATCTGGCGCACCAGCTCCCAGGGCGCCCGGTTCTGGAGGTCCCCCCCACAGGAGATCTCGAGCCGATCGCCGTCCTGCTCACCCTTCGCGCCGAGGGCGCGCAGGATGTCGAGCATGGTCTGGACGTCGCTCAGCTGCGGCACCCGGGTGAGCTTGAGCGGCTCCCGCGACAGGATCGACGCCGCCAGGATCGGCAGCACGGCGTTCTTCGAGCCGGCGCAGCGCACGCTCCCCTCCAGAGCGCGCCCCCCCTCGACGATCAACTTTTCCAATGCGATTTCCCCGAGCTGTGGGCAGACCGGGGGCCCTGGCCGTGGATGCGGCTCCCGGCGCGTTCCGGGTCGGGAGCCCGGGTCGGCCGCCCAAGGCCGTTCCCGGAGTCCTGGCAGGACCCGGCGCGCTCCGGTTTGCGGTGAGCCCCACGGTAGGTGCCCCGGAATGCGGTTCGTGCGGTGTGACCGGACACCGAAGGGCGCCCGGGATGCCCTGTCCGTCCCTGCTACCGGCTGGCAGCCACCCTGGGACCTACAGGAGCAACCCGAGCGTAGCGATCGGGGACGGCGGATTCCTCATCTGTTTCCGCGTAGGTTGAGCCCGAGTTGACGGGCCCCGCCCGGGTTCCCTATCCTGTCTGCCTTGTTCGCAGCGGACGGAAGTGCCGAAGGCACGTCCCAGGCATCCGTTTTCCCCGTCATCCCGCGCGACGACCGTCACAATTTCCGGCGATTCATGACCGACCAAGCGATGACCGACCACGCGATGACCGAGATCATCCCCGACCCGATCTTCGACCTGGTGTCGGACCCGATCCCGAGCTTTGGTGCCCTCCAACAGGAGCGCGCCAAGGTCTACAGCCGTCGATCGGCCCACGAATCCTTCGAACGCACGGTCGAGGCCCTGGCGGACGACGGAGAACCGGGACGCCGCAAGGGCCTCGGGTTCTGGATGCTCGCCCGCTTCGAGGACTCCATCCAACGTCTGAAGTCCCATGAGGACGACGACGTCGCGGCCTTCACCCTGGGCAACGCTCTGTGCTCGGCCAAGCGCCACCGCGAGGCGGTGCGGATCTTCTCGAACCTGAGCCAGAAGTACCCGGACGAGCCGCGCCCCCGGGGCGCGATGCTCGACGCTCAACTCGAGGCCGACGTGCGCGAGGGCGTCGAGGACCCGGGCGCCGCCCTGGCCGCGAGCCTGGCCGCCGCGCCC
The DNA here is from genome assembly GCA_027623615.1 of Planctomycetota bacterium. Taxonomy (GTDB): domain Bacteria; phylum Planctomycetota; class UBA1135; order UBA1135; genus JALWOP01. The sequence continues at coordinate 3,481 of JAQBVH010000338.1, forward strand.
GCTGCCTTTGCCATGAGCGCCGAAGCCCACTACATCCAGGGCCGCGCCGCTGAGCTCAACGGGGACGACCAGGCCGCGATCGAGTCGTACGTCGCCGCGCGCGACGTCGACCCGACGCACCGCCGCAACCTGTTCGCGCTGGGCTTTCTGGCCGAGCGCAACGGCCTGGACGAGCTCGCCCTCGAAGCCTACGAGAGCCTGACCAGCATGGTGCCGGCCGACAAGGCGGTGCTGATGAACCTGGGCCTGCTCTACGAGGACCTGGGTCGCGATCAGGACGCCGCCGCCTGCTACGACGTCGTCCACCAGAACTTCCCCTACGACCGCCGCGCACGTCTGTACCTGGACGACGCCAAGGCCGGCATGGAGATGTTCTACGACGAGGATATGGAGAAGAAGGAGGATCGCCTCAACCAGATCCTGCGCATCCCGATCACCGACTTCGAGCTGTCCGTCCGGGCGCGCAACTGCCTGAACAAGATGGACATCATGACCCTCGGCGACCTGGTCAAGAAGACCGAGGCCGAGCTGCTGTCCTACAAGAATTTCGGCGAGACCTCGCTCGCCGAGATCAAGGAGATCCTCGGCTCGAAGAGCCTGCGTCTGGGCATGGCCCGCGAGGAGGCGGTCGCCTCGATCGCCCGCACGCGGCCGGTCGACACGACCCCGCTCGATCCCTCGGATCCGCGCAACCGGCCCCTCAGCGAGCTCAAGCTGTCGATTCGCGCCCGCCGCACGGTCGAGAACCTGGGCTGCCTGACCCTGGGCGACATCTGCGCTCACTCCGAGGACGAGCTCCTCGGGATGCCCAACTTCGGGGTCACCTCGCTCCTCGAGCTCAAGAACAAGCTCGTCGATCACCAGCTGACCTTGAAGGGCGGCGACAAGAAGAAGTAGAACACCCCGGTGTTCGACTACTTCGAGGGGACGATCGCCCGCCGCAGCCCGGCGCGCGCCACACTGGACGTTGGAGGGATCGGCTACGACCTGCTCGTCCCCCTGGGCACGCCGCTCTCCGATGTCGGCCAGAAGGCCCGCGTCTGGGTGCACCTGGCTGTGCGGGAGGACGCCCAGACCCTGTACGGGTTCGCGGATCCCGGGACCCGTGACCTGTTTCGTACGCTCCTCCTGGTGAAGGGCGTCGGGCCGTCGATGGCCCTGGGCATCCTCTCGGGCCTGAACCGTCGCGAGCTGCTCGAGGCGATCGCGCGCGAGGACCTCGCGCGCTTGACCTCGATCAAGGGCGTCGGCAAGAAGACGGCCGAGCAGATGCTGCTCGACCTGCGCGACCGGGTACCGTCCCTGTCCAGCGGCCTCGAGGTCGAGCCGGGCGTGCTCACTCCCGCGGCGCCACCGAGCGCCGAGAGCGCGAACTTCGAGG
>JAQBVH010000339.1 GCA_027623615.1 Planctomycetota bacterium
TGCCCGAGCTCGAGTTCTCCTTGAGGGTGCGACCGAACTCGGTCACGACCACCACGATCACCTTGCGGCTATGGACCTCCATGTCGCGCAGGAACGCCTCGAGGCTCTGCGACAGGTCGCTCAGCTCATTGAACATGGCGCCGCCGAAGACACCCTGGGCGTAGTGGGTGTCCCACCCGCCCTTGTCGATGTGCACGACCTCCATCGAAGGTAGCTCCTTCGCCATCTGCGCCGCGCGCATCGCCGCGACACCGAATACCGTGTTCGGATAGGTCACGCCCGGGGCCGGCGTGTACCCGTCCCAGTCGATGGCCTGCATCTCGTCGATCGTGGCCAGCACGTTGGCGAACGGCTGACGCAGCGGCGGGCCGAAGCCGCCGTACATGTGGGCCAGGGCATCCCGCCGCACGTCCGCGGTCAGGGGTGCGCCCGGGAAGCCGAAGTTGGCGGGGTCCGGAGTCGGGGCCGTGGCCAAGCCGCCCTTCAGGATCCGCGGCAAGTTGCTCGTGATCGACACGGCCCGCAGGCTGCCGGTGCCGACCGGGTCCGTCGTGCTGAGGTAGCGACCCCACACCCCGGAGCCCGCCGAGGGCATCGAGGTGTTGGTGATCCCGCGCTCCATCAACGACTGCTGCTCGAAGTGCGAGCGGGTCTTGTCCATCGACCCGGTCGCGTGGACGAAGGCCAGGCTGCCGTCGTCGTAGAGGCCCTTCAGCGGCTGGAGCACCTTCGGCATTCCAAAGGCAGGCGTGTTGCCGCTGGCCGCCTGGAGGGGGATGGCCTCCCGGTTGGGGTTGCCGCTGCCGGGAGCCAGGATCTGGGTCGCGCTGCGCTTGGACTTGTAGACCGGATCGTCGTACGGAGCGACGATGCTCAGGCCGTCCGCTGCACCCCGCAAGTAGACCGAAAGGAGGAAGTCAGGTTCGCTAGGCATCGGGGTCTCCTTCAGGCGAGGTGGAACTGGTAGGTCGGCGAGGCGAACACGAGCGCGATGGCGTCCCGACGGACGTCGAACAGCGCCGGGTCGATGGCGTTCAGGGCGGTCTGGATCTGCGCCACCTCCGAGGTAGGCAGGGCGCCGCCCGCCAGCGAACGGTTGGCTTGCGCCGCGTAGCGGCCCGCAGGCCCGGGGAACATGGCATCCAGCTTGGTGTCGGCGATCTTGATGCCCGCTCCACCGTGGGCCGCGTGGGCCGTGAAGACCAGGCGCGGGTGCAGGTTGTCGTACCACTCCTCGTTCTCGGTCGGGAAGCCGTCCGGGGTCGCGCGATGGCTCGGGTTGTAGCCCATGCTCTGCACGTGCCCGACGATGCCCGGTCCGTTCATGACCCCGCCCGTGGCGCGGGCCAGGGCGGTGGCCAGGTAGAGGGGGCGCCGGGCCTTCTTGGTGTCGGGCAGCAGGTAGATGCCCTTGCGGAAGAGGGCGCGCACCGTCGCCTTGATGTCACCACCGCTGCTGTGGAACGCGCCGGCCACGCCGTCGATGTACGCCTGCGGCGGATGGTCCGTGATGAAGTGGCCGATCAAGCGCTTGGCGATGTGCAGCGCGGTCTTGTACTCCCCAGCCAGCTGGGTCAACAGGTCGTCCCCCTCGGCCTTGCCCGGCCCGCCGGTGGACGGGTAGTCCACACCTTGGAAGCGCTTCGGCGTGAAGTCGTGATTGTTGTCGTCGAAGTGGAAGTCGCCGAAGCTCCCGTTCCCGTTCGGCTGGAAGGTCCAGCCGGTCAGGATGCGTGCCGCCTCGAGCATGTCCGTCTCGTTGTAGGTCGGGTTGCTCGGGTCGTTCGACAGCCCGAAGGTGTGCAGCTCGAGGAGCTCCCGCGCGTAGTTCTGGATCGGGGAGTCCTTGTCGCTCTGGTCCTGGTTCAAGTAGAAGAGCATCGAGGCTCCCTCCGCGCTGGCCTGCAAGAGGTCGCGGAAGTTGCCCAGCGCGTGCGGCTTGAGCCCGGCGGTGTAGGGCCCCCAGAGCCACTCCTGGCCCGTCATGCCGACGTAGGTGTTCAGCACGTTCGACCAGAACTCGGCCATGCGATAGAACAGCTGGCGACGCGTGTACCAGCCGTAGAGCGGGTACGTGAGCTGGGCCATCTGGATCGTGACCGTCGGTAGATCGCTGAACGACTGGTAGATCTCCCACGGCGTCATGACCGAGGTCGGGCACACGTTGGCCAGCAGGCCATCAGCCACTGAGTCGTCGATGTTCTCCCAGTCGAGCTGCCACTCGAGCCAGTCCTCCCAGCCCATGGACCGCAGCTCGGCCATGCCCTGGGTGGTGTAGCCCCAAGTTGCTCGATCGAGGAGGAACAGGTGCTCCTCGTAGCTCTCCTTCTGCGGCGCGCGGGCCAGCGCCGAGGGCACCAGGCCCGCGGCGGCAGCACCGAGCGCGCCTCCCTTCAGAACAGCGCGGCGGGATGGTTCCATTGAGGGTCGTGCGGACGGATCAGGTGATGCCTGCATGGGGCAATCTCCTCTGGCATTGGAAGGGGTGGGAGCCACCAGCCACGAGGCCGGCTTGGAGCCAGCATGCGCGGGGTACGCCACGATCGCGACGCTCAAAAAAGTGGCCTACGACGGACGTGTGCTCACTTGAGGAGACTGCATTGCAGGTCCTATTCGAGGGCGAAGGCAGGGGCAAAGCTCATCGCCCTGCTTGCCGGGAGGACCGGGCGGAGATCCACCCTACGCCCGGCGCGGCGCGCCGCACTACCCTCGCGGCATGTCCGACCTCTACCGGCTCGCGGAGCTCTACGACCTCGCCTTCGCCTACCGCGACTACGGAGTCGAGTGCGACTTCCTCGAGGCGGCGTATGCGCGCCATCGCGGAGCTACGCCCGCGAGCTTCCTCGAGCTGGCCGCGGGTCCGGCGCGTCATGCGCTCGAGATGGCGCGCCGCGGACGCCGTGCGATCGGCATCGATCGCTCGCCGCAGATGCGCGCGCACGCGCTCGGACTCGCGGCAGAGCAGGGGCTCAGCCTCGAGTACGTCGAGGCGGACCTGGTCGAGTTCAGCCTGGACTCCAAGGTCGACCTCGCCGCGTTGATGCTCAACTCCGCCGCGTACCTGCACGACAACGACGCGTTCGCGAGTCACCTCGACCGGGTCGCCGATCACCTGACGGAGGACGGGATCTACGTCCTCGAGATGAACCACCCGCGCGACGTGATCGGCAGCGACCCCGCGGCCGAGTCACACTGGACCGCGACCGAGGGCGAGCTGAAACTCGAGGTCACCTGGGGCGAGCCCGAGGACCGCCTCGACCCCCTCACGCTCATCGCGGACCTGACGGTGAGCCTCGCGTGGTCGGTCGGCGATCGCTCGAGCCTGCACATCGGCCGCTCGCGCGAGCGCCGCTTCCTCGCCAACGAGGTGCTCGCGCTGGTCGCCGCCTCGGGGCGCTTCGAGGTCCTCGCGCGCTACGGCGCGCTCGACGCCGACGTCCCTTTCGACGACGACCCGCGTGCCTGGCGCATGGTCGTCGTGCTCGGCAAGCGCGCGCTCTAGGCCAGGCCGAAGGGATCCTCGATCGAGGGGCTGGGCCTCGTGAACCAACGTGGCCCGTCGGCCGTCATGTAGAAGTGATCCTCGAGTCGCACGCCGAACTCGCCGGGCACGCAGATCATCGGCTCGTTGCTGAAGCACATGCCCTCCGCCAGGGGCGTGCGGTCCGAACCGACCAGATAGGGACCCTCGTGGATATCGAGGCCGATGCCATGCCCGGTGCGGTGCGGCAAGCCCGGCAGCGCGTACCCAGGTCCGAAGCCCGCCTGTTCGATCACCTCGCGCGCGGCGCGGTCCACGTCCCCGCAGGGCACACCCGGTTGCGCGGCCGCGAAGGCGGCGGCCTGGGCGGCGCGCTCGACGTCCCACACCTCACGCTGACGCGCGGTCGGCTCCCCCAGCACGTACGTGCGCGTGATGTCGGAGTTGTACCCGTGCAGGAGGCAGCCGGTGTCGATCAAGACGACGTCGCCCGCGTCCAGAGCCTTGGGTGTCTTGACCCCGTGCGGGAAGGCGCTGTCGGGGCCGAAGAGCACGATGCAGAAGCTCGAGCGCGCCGCGCCGACGGCGCGGTGCGCGCGGTCGATGAACTCGCTGACCTCGACGGTCGAGATCCCAGGGCGCAGGATCGTCGCTGCCGCCTGGTGCACCTCGAGGGTCATGTCCTTGGCGCGCTGCATCAACGCCAGCTCCGCCGCCGACTTCTGACTGCGGCAGCCCTGGGTCACCGGCTGGGCGTCGCACAGCTCGAGGTGCGGCGCGGCCGTGCGGATCCCGTGCAGCGCGAAGAAGGGCGTGGCCTCATCCAGGCCGAGCTTGCTGGTCACCCCCAGCTCGGCCAGCCGCGACGCGAGCAGTGCGTAGGGGCTCTCGTGCTCCTCCCAGCAGCGGATCTCGCCTGCGACGCGCAGGTACGACTCGAAGGTCCCGCGCTCGAACGCAGGCGCGATGTACTCGATCGGTCCCTCTGCTGGCAGGATCGCGGCGCCGATGCGCTCGCTCGCGTGCCAGGCCGTGCCCGTGAAGTAGTTCAGGTTCGAGCCGGCGTGCAGGTACAGGGCCTCGAGGCCCGCGTCGCGCATCAAGAGCTGCGCGCGAACGCGGCGCGCCTCCAGCTCGTCCATCGAGATGGGCGTGATGCCGGCGGTGCGATCGGCGAGACGAGCGAGGGCCTCCGATTGGGTGGCGCCTCCGACTCCGAGGGTGGTGATCATGGGGTTCTTCCTGGGGCTCCGAGCACAAGAGGGTAGCGGCTAGCGGACCCCGCTGGGGCCCGCTACGCCTCCTGTGGAGGCGTGAGTGTTGCTTGGCGCCACACCTGACGGTGTGGCTGGCGGACCCCGCTGGGGCCCGCTACCGG
>JAQBVH010000340.1 GCA_027623615.1 Planctomycetota bacterium
ACACAGGCCGCGCGCAGGGTCGGCTGCACGTGCTCCGTGAACTCGTCACTCCGCGCGCGGGGTAGCGCGGCCGCACCGAGCGCGACCGCGAGGAGCAACGTGCGTCTCAGGACCACAGCTCGGAGATCTCGCCCGTGCTGTCGGCGAAGGACTCGAGCTCGAGCCCCATCCAGCGCGCGAGGGAGAGCCAGAGGTTCGAGGTCAACGTGCCGCTGCGCAGCTTGAGCAGGCGGCCGTGCCGCACCTCGCCCTGGCCGCGCCCGGCGAGCACCATCGGCAGGTCGAAGAACTGGTGGGTCGCGCCGTCGCCGATGCCGGCGCCGTAGGTGAGCAGGGAGTTGTCGAGCAGGCAGCTGCCATCCGCCTCGCGCATCGACTTCATGCGCGAGAGCACGTACGCGAACTGCGCCACGTGGAAGCGGTCGATCGCCGCGATCGGCTTGTACCCGTCACCCTGCTGGTTGTGGGTGAGGTTGTGGTGCTGGACGGGCGCGGGGAAGATGCTCTCGTAGCGCAGGGTCGCGTCCCAGCGCTCCGGTCCGATCATGAACGTGCACACGTTCGTGATGCCCATCTGCAGGGCGAGCAGCATCAGGTCGGCCTGCAGGCGGATGTACTCACCGCGCGGGAGGCGCGTCTCGGGCGGCTCCTGGAGGTCGGTGTTCTGGATCAGGGCCTCGAGGCGCTCGATGCGCACCTCGACGTCGCGCACCATGCCGAGGAACTCGTCGAGCACGACGCGGTCCTCGCCGGCCAGCTTCGGCGCGAGGCTGCGGGCGTCGGCCAGCACCAGGTCGGTGACGGCGTCGAGGTGCCGGCGGTAGCCGTCCGCCCGGAAGAGCCGCTCGTACAGCCGGCGCGGGTCCTTGATCGAGGGCGCGATCTGCCCGGGTCCGTACCAGGAGATGTTGTTGAAGTAGATGTCCTCCTTCGGCGCGCTGAAGCCGTTGCAGCTGACCTCGAGGGTCTTGAGCACGCTGCCCTGACCGACGCGATCGCCGATGACGTGGTCGAGCGTGCGCCCGTTGGGGTGAGCGATGCCACGCTCCGCCGCCTGGACCGGGGACAGGCTGGTCAGGTAGGCGGACGAGGCCTGGGCGTGCACGTCCTGACCGTTCTTGTAGGTGCGCTCGAGCCCGGTCACGAGCGTCACGTCGTCTGAGTGCAGCTGGAGCGGCGCGAGCGAGGACGACCACTCGTGCGCGTAGGACCCCGGCTCGTTCGGCGTGCGCCGCTGGGACTTGGTCTTGTCCGCGTCGAACCCGCCTACGAACCCGGGGATCTCGGCCTCCTCTTCGCCAGGGAAGAAGCGCCGCCGCACGACCCCGTTCGGGATGTACACGATCACCAGCTTGCGCGCGGGCGGCCCGAGCAACCGGCGCGGGGTGAACGAGGGCAGGCAGGGCAGCGCGACGCACGCCCCGCCCGCCCTGAGAAGCTGTCGTCTGGAGAGGGGCATCTTCCGCCTGATGGCGTCCATCTGTGATACGCACCCCGATCCCTGAGGGCAAGCAACATCGGTTCTCCGCCGCCCGGAGCAACGCGAACCCGCCGCCCGCAATCCGCGAGCGGCCGGCCTGATGCGCCTGGCGTCGCCAACCGAGCGGCCTCGGCCAGCCTGAGCGCTCGTTGGAAGGTGATGCCGGTCCCGTCCGCGGACTCGTTCACCGGGCCCGGTCTGTTCGCGCGGAACCAGGCCCAGGTCGAGTTGGAGAGCGTGTCAGTCCAGCAAGAGCACTTCGATCCCGTCCAGCTTCGGGTTCTCGACCACGTGCAGGAAGTCGAGGTTCAAGACGCCATCAGGGCCGACCAGGACCGCGCGTTGCAGGAGTCCTCCCACCCCGTACCCGAAGCGGTCGACCAGGTCCACGTCGTCGAACGGAGCAGCGAGCAGGCCCTCGACCTTGACGGAGAACACGCGGTCACCGACGCTCGGGTTGCCGCTGTAGCGCTCGCCGAACAGCAGGCGCACGAGGACGAGGCGCTCCGCGCCGACCGGGAAGGACCAGCGCATCTCGTCCAGGGCGATGGGATCCCAACGCTCGTAGACGAACAGTGCAGCCGGGACGCTCGGGGGCACGCTCGGTCCGGGGATCGATCCCGCCGACGCCCAGGCCGTGCTGACATGATTGTGATACGGCGACGGCTCCCAGTGGGTGTCCTGGTCCCAGTCGTTCCCGTCGTCGCTCTCGAGCGCCGGACCACCGACGTTGATGCGGTGCGCGACCGGCGCCTCGCGGACGGCGAGGTGGTCGAAGTGGAAGGCAGCGGTGCCTGGGGCCTCGGCCGAGGTGCACAGGATGCCCACGGCCAGGGCCTCGGGGGAAGACAGTCGCACGCGCACAGCCTCGGGGAGCAGCACCGGCTGCGCGAGGACCACGTAGCCGCCGCCCTCGATTCGCGCGAGGGGCTGGACCGTGCCGGCCACCGGTTCGACGACCAGGCGCAGGTCGACCTGGCTCGCCGCGAGCAGTCCGGGCACGCTGAAGCTGCTGGTCGTGGGGACATCCTTGGCCTCGACGACCAGCTCGAGTCGCGCCGTTCCGCGCGCGCTCACGAGCCGGAGCAGGGCGAAGTCGGACTGGTCGCCGGTGCCGACGAAGACGCCGGCCTCGTACCCGTCCGCCGGCGGCACGACGCCGTCGAACCAGGGCGCGACCAGCGTGGCGCTGACGAGCAGCGGTCGCGTGTCCTGGTCGACCGGGACGCCGAGCTGGAACCCGTTGTCCTGGTCGTTGCTCGTACCCTCGGCCGTGCCCTTGGTCGCCACGTCGATCGTGAAGACGCCCGAGGCGCCGCCTGGCGTCAGCTGGCCCGCGTCGTACAGGTCCATGTAGTCACTGGACCCGTTGCGCATCAGGCCGGTGAAGCCCAGGCCGAAGAGGCCGTGCCCGGGGTCGCCCAGGGCCCAGCTGAATTCGAGAGGCAGCTTGGTCGCCAGGCCATTGGCCGGGTCGCGCACGAAGTTGTCGTCCAGGTCGAAGATCCCGTCACCGTCGTCGTCCGCGTCGAGGCGGTCGGAGACCAGGTCTCCGTCGAAGTCGGGCGGCGAGCTGGCCGCGCTGCAGGGGTCCGTGCCGTTGAGGAGCTCGTCGGTGTTGCTGAACCCGTCGCCGTCCTCGTCGAGGCCCGGGTCGTCGTGTCCCAGGCACACGAAGTTCTCGTTGGGCTCGTAGACCTTGACGTCACCGCTGAGGTGGTCCGCCACCCAGATCGTGCCAGGGAACAGGTCGTCGTCGCCCTGGGCCGTGACATCAAGCGGACGCCCTTTCGGGGTGAGGAGGGTGGTCACGGCTGCGACTTCGGTCCCGTTGGGCGTGAGCACGATGCGGTCGACCGTGCCCCCGTGTCGTGCGACGAGCAGGTCCCCGCGCATGCGCTTTCCGAACACGCTGGCGTCGTAGCGCGCGAGCCCGTTGCTCGAAGTCGGGAAGACCCACAGGGAGTCATCCTCGGCATCGTGGGGGAAGGGCATCGAGCCGGCCTCGCCATGGGGCCGCTGGAAGTAGCACTCGCGCGGATCCTCGAGAGCGCTCGGCACGGGGTCCTGTCCACCGATCAAGCTCCCGGCCCGGACCGGGTTGGGGTGACCACCGTAGAACGTGCGCGGCGGGTCCTTGCTCACGTTGCCGATCAGGTGCAGGCCATCGCCGAAGGTGGCCGCGTCGAGCTCGTTCGGCGCCGTCCCGCAGGCCGCGGGTGGGCCGCCCCAGCCGGCGTTCGGTCCGTTGTCGACGGTGTAGAGCCGTCCCGCGGGTCCGAGCACCAGGTCGTAGGCGTTGCGCAGCCCCGTGGCGTAGACCTCGACGGGGCCGGAAGTGCTCAACACGGCCTGGTTCGTGCCGTCGTCCCCTCCGAAGGGGTCGCCAGCGTCAGCGAGCCCGTCCTCGCCCCTGTCCAGGGTCGGCAGGTCGAAGACGACGTGCCCCTCGAGCAGCTGACCCGCGCTGGCGATGAGGGTGACGAGGTCGATCGCCGGGTGCTTCAGGTCGAGGCGCAGCACCGCGCCCGAGAGGGCGTACTCCGGCGTGTGCGTGAAGTTGTTCGACGGCGCGCCCATGTTCGTGTGCCCGCCCTGACACCAATAGAGGAACCCGCGCTGCGCGTCGAGGACCAGCCCGTTCGCGCCGTGGTTCTCCTCACTGCGCGGCAGGCCGCGCACGAGCTGCAGGTGGCGCCAGAAGCCGCTCGGGTCATCACGGTCGACGCCGACCCAGACGAGGACGCTGAGGACGCCGGAGTTCGTGTCCAGTCCCGTGTCGGTGCCGCTGGTCCCACCCCCGATGCGCGGATCCGAGGAGGTCAGGAACACGACCGGCTGCTCGGGCGTGCCCGCCACGGTCAGGCCGGTCAGCTGCCGACCGACGACGCTCGGGTTGAGCGCGCCGTCGTCGTCATGGTTGGGGAGCAGGTAGACGGCTTCGAGAGCTTCCGTGCTCGTCACCTCGTAGGTGATCTCCTCGCGCTCGATCCGCACCACCTGGTACACGCGCACGCGCCCGTCCTGCTGTCCGACGTAGAGCCGGTCGTCCGGACCGAACTGCAGACTCGTGGGCATGTCCGAGAACTCGCCGACCAGCGTGAACTCGTCGAATGCGATCGGGCCACGACGGGCGGCGGCCATCGGCAGCTGGGCGGTGGCCTCGGAGGCCAGAAGGAGCAGGAGGAGGAGCAGGCGTTGGGCCATGGTCCAGCAGTCGGGAGAGGGCGCGAGCAAGGAGAGTGGGTCCCTCGGGTCGATTGCGGTCGCCGAGGTCAACGGGGCCTGCTAGCAGCAGCTGCGTTGAGGGGGCAGAGAATACGGCTGCGTTGGGCGCCGTTGGGGTGACGGAACCGTCAGGGAGACGATTCCT
>JAQBVH010000341.1 GCA_027623615.1 Planctomycetota bacterium
GTCGAGTTCGAGGGGCTCTCGTTCGGGGAACACCGCGACCTCGGCGACCTTGTTCTGGCGGAAGGACGGGCCCTGCGCGTGACCCTGCGGGACCTCGCGGGCGCGCCGGCGCACGGCGCCGCGGCGCGGACGCTCCCCGACGGCCTGGTCGTCGCCCTCGAGCCCGGCCGCGAGCAGCTCGAGCTCGACCTCCCCGAAGGCTGCCGCGAGGTCGAGGTCGGAGGCGCGGGCTGGGCGACCCAGCGGCTACCTGTCCCGCGCCCGGGCGAGGAGCTCCGCGCCGAGCTCCTGCGCAGCGGACGCCTGCGCCTGACCGTGACCACGCCCGACGGCGCGCCAATTGCAAAGGCGCGGCTGCGGGTGACGACGGAGGGAGAGCTGTTCGCCCCGGACGAACCCGCCCAGGTGCGCAAGAGCCTCGGGGTCTTCCGTGGCCGGACCGCGAGCGCATGGCGCTTCGTGACCGACGCCCAGGGTCGCGCGGACTTCGAGGGCCTGCGCCCGGGCTGCGTCTTCCAGGTCGCGGCCTTCGACGCGCTGGCGCGCTCGGTCGGTACCCTCGACCTGACCGCGCCGCGACGTGAAGGACACGAGGAGCAGACGCTGGTCCTCGACGGCCCGCTGGTCGATCTGATCGGCACGTGCACGGACGCCAGGGGCGAGGTGCTCGTCGGTGTCGATGTCACCTTGCACGGTTCCGGGAAGCCGTTGAAGCGGCGCAGCGATGGCGCGGGCGGGTTCGTGCTGGGGGGCATCGGACCCGAGCCGTTCGACCTCGAGGTGCGCAAGCGCGGCTTCGCCCCGCTGCGCATCGACGGGTTCCGGGTTCGCGCCGACGACGGTGAGCACCTGTTCCAGCTCGAGCCTGGTCGGGACCTGGTGCTCGTGGTCGAGGACGAAAGCGGCGAGCGGGTCGAGGGCGGGCGCCTGCGCGCGACGCGCGGCGGCTTGGAGTGGACGTCCACGGAGGTCGCGCCGGGCGTGCTGCGCCTCGAGGATCTGCCGCCCGAGCCGGTCGAGCTGGCCCTGACCGCTGGTGGCGTGTTCCATCCCTCCGACGAGCTGCGCGCGGAGCAGGCGTTCCGCGTCCCGGTCCTCGCTCGATTGCAGGTGCGCTGGTCGGGACCTCGCGCCGCCGACGGGCCGCGGACGCGGGTCGTCCTCGATCCGGTCACGGGCGGCGGCCGCGAGCTGGTCCACGTGCTTGGCGTCGAGGATCAGGGCGGGTTCGCCTATGGGCCCCTGCCCGCGGGGTCCTACCGCGTACGGATCGAGGTCTCGGACGACGGACGGCTCTGGGCGAAGAGCGGCGAGCCGCACGAGGTCGAGCTGCGGGGCGGCGACGTCGAGACCGTGACGATCGACCGACCGTAGCCGCCTTCTCGGGCTGCTTACCCTGCCTTGACCCGGGTCGCTTTCCGGGCCCGGGTGGCGCGCCGAGCGGGTATCGTGTCCGCCCGCCATGGGCCTCCTGGAGCTGCGCAACGTCAAGAAGATCTACCGCACCCCGGAAGGGGAGCTGCAGACAGTCCTCGACCTGGAGTCGTTCCACCTCGACGCGGGCGAGCAGGTCGGCCTCGCCGGCACGAGCGGCAGCGGCAAGACGACCTTCCTCAACGTGGTCGCCGGCATCCTGCGCGCCGACGAGGGCGAGGTAATCTTCGACGGAGAGGACCTCGCCTTGATGAGCGAGGGCGGGCGTGACCTCGTGCGCGCTCAGTCGATGGGGTACGTGTTCCAGACGTTCAATCTGCTCGACGGCTACTCGGCCCTCGAGAACGTGATCCTGGGCATGGTTTTCGGCCCCGGCGCCGATCGGGAGTACGCCCAGACGCTCCTCGAGGAGCTCGGGCTGGGCCACCGCCTGCACCACCGCCCGAGCCAGATGTCGATCGGCCAGCAGCAGCGCGTCGCCGTCGCGCGCGCCCTGGCGAACCGCCCCAAGCTCGTGCTCGCCGACGAGCCGACCGGAAACCTGGACCCGACCCATGCGGCCGAGGCGCTGGCCCTATTGCGCGATGGGTGTCGCAAGCAAGGCGCGGCGCTGCTGCTCGTCAGCCACGACCAGGACGTGCTCTCGGGCTTCGAGCGCGTCGAGAGCTTCACGGAGATCAACCGGGCCGGGCGCGCGGCGGGAGGGGCCTCGTGATCAGCTCGATCCTGATGATCGTGCGCCGCTCCCTGCGGCTGCACCGCCTGTCGAGCACGATCACGGTGATCTCGATCGCCCTGTCGGCCGGGTTGGCCATGGCGGTCTTCTCGATCTCCGCTCAGTCCAGCCGCGCCTTCGGCGGCGGCAAGGGCGGCTGGGATGCGGTGATGGGCGCGCCGGGCAGCGACACGCAGCTGGTGCTCAACACGATCTATCACCTGCAGACCTCGCCCGGGAACATCCCCTGGTCGATGTACCAGGAGCTGCTGCACGGCGAGGAGCTCAGCAAGTTCGTCAAGCTCGCCGTGCCCTACGCGGTCGGGGACAACCACAAGGGCTACCGCATCGTCGGCACGACCCCAGAGCTGTTCACCGAGTTCGAGTACACCACCGGCAAGAAGTACGAGCTGGTCCCGAACCAGGTGTTCGATCCGCTCAAGGGAGAGGCGATCATCGGCGCCACCGTGGCCCGCGAGCTGGGCATGCAGCGCGGCGACAAGTTCAAGCCGATGCACGGGGTGATCGAGTCGAGCGCCGCTGAGATCCACGACATCCTCTACGTCGTGATCTCGGTGATGAAGCCGACGAACACGCCCGCGGACAAGGTGATCTGGATCCCGATCGAGGGCATCTTCCGCATGCCCGGCCACGAGTTCGGGGCCAAGGGGGCGAAGAAGGAGGCTGGCCTGGGCGTCGAGGTCCCCGACGAGTTCAAGGAGGTCAGCGCGGTCATGATCAAGACCACCTCGCCGTTCGCGGGGTTTGGGCTGCAGAGCCTGGTCAACCGCGAGTACCCCGGCGTGAAGGTGGCCTGGCCAGTCGCGTCGACGATGGCCAAGCTGATCAAGGACCTGGGCTGGGTGAACAAGGTCCTCGAGGCAGTGGCCTACATGGTCGTGGTCGTGGCGGGCTGCTCGCTCCTGGCCAGCCTCTACAACACGATGAACGAGCGCCGCCGGGAGTTCGCGATCCTGCGCGCCCTCGGCGCCCGCAAGCAGACCGTGTTCGCGGTGATCGTGGCCGAGGCGACGACCATCGCGTTCCTGGGCGCCCTGCTGGGGTTCGGGGTCTATTTTGGGATTCTCGCCATCGCTGCCGAGGCGGTCCAAAGTATGACGGGTGTTGTGCTCGATCTCTGGCTCGTGCACCCGTCCCTCTACTGGACTCCACTGGGTATGTTGGTGGTCGGGGCGCTGGCAGGACTGCTGCCCGCCTTCAAGGCCTACTCGACCGACGTCGCGGGCAACCTGACCCGCTGAGCGACATGCTGCGAAACGTAATCATCTCCCTGCCCCTGCTCCTCATCGGTGGCTGCGGTGGTCACGACCATGACCATGACCACGACCACGAGGAGGGGGCCGCGGGCCACAGCCACGACCCCACGATCAAGGGCGCGGCGATGATCGAGCTCGGCGCCCACAAGGGGCAGTTCGAGGTCTTCCACAACGCCGAGGACGGCACGCTGACCCTGCTCGTATGGGACGCACACGTCACGAAGGGCGTCCAGGTCAAGGCCGAGAGCGTCACCGCCGAGGTGACCGTCGGCGACGAGACGTTCGCGCTGACGTGCGAGGGTCAGGTGAACGCGCTCAAGAAGAACGCCAAGGGCAACACGAATCACTTCGTCGGGACCGACGCGCGCCTCGAGGGCGCCAGCCAGGTCACCGGCACGGTCGCCTCGATCACGGTCAACGGCATCGAGTACACCGACCTGTCCTTCACCCAACCGGTCACCCAGTAAGGAGACCCCGATGCGCGCTCCCTTCCTGATCCTCCTGGCCGCGACGCCGCTCCTCGGCTCCTGCGCGGAAGACGCCTCCGCCGGCACGCCGGTGGATAGCGAGCCGGTCGTGGGCCTGTCCCTGGAGCAACCCGTGATCCAGGTCCCGACCGGCAAGACCGGCAAGACCGGCAAGGACGCGATCGAAGCGCTCAAGGACGGCCTGGTCGAGCAGGGCGTCAACACGGACGGTCAGCTCGATCAGAACCTGATCGACCAGGGCATCACCCTGGACAAGAACCCCCTCGGAGTGTCGGTCACGGGCATCGACTCCCTGGGCAAGGGTGGCATCAAGGTCAAGGAAGGCGAGTCGGCGATCGCCTGGCGCGACCTTTCCCTGGAGGGTGAGGACTTCGAGGACATCCTCGACAAGCTGCTCTACCCGGATCAGTACGAGGCTGACGAGTACAACGTGCCCGAGCGCATCAAGCAGCTCGAGGGCAAGGAGGTCGCGATCGTCGGCTACCAGATCCCGCTCGAGTGGGAGGGCACGACCGTCCCCGAGTTCATGCTCGTTGGCGACCTGCTCGGCTGCTGTTTCGGGGGCGCCCCGCGCCCGGACGAGTGGATCAACGTGAAGATGCAGGGCAAGGGCTCGGAGTACTTCCCGTACATCCCGGTCATCGTGCGCGGCACGCTGCGCATCGAGGGCATCGAAGATGAAGCGGGCTACGCCGCCGGCTGCTACCACATCGACGCGGTGTCCGTGGAGAAGGAGCTGTAGGGCTCCTCGTACCCGAGAAGTTCCTCGAGGGCCGGCTCACGCCGGCCCTCTTGCGTTCCGGCTTACCCAACGAGTGCTTGACCGGATCGCAGGCCGCGCCGAGCCTTGGGCCATGAGCTGGTTCCCCGACATCGCCCTCGGTCAGGAGTTCGAACCCGGCGTGCGCCTCGAACGTCGCGCCCTGCTGGCT
>JAQBVH010000342.1 GCA_027623615.1 Planctomycetota bacterium
TGGCGCCATCGCCGCGCGCCTGCGCGCGAGCCGCCCGGTCACCGCCGCGCTGCTGCGGGCCTCGCGTCCGGAGCTCGAGGCGCTGCTCGGGGGCGAGGGCCGGCGCGTCATGCTCTCGATCCTCGACGGGACCGACGCGGAGGTCTCGGTCGAGCAGCTGGCCCACGACGTCGACTACCTGCGCGAGCACCACCTGATGGACGTGGAAGGATGAGCAAACCCCAGCGAGAAGCGGTCGGGCTGCGCTACGACCATGAGGGGAGCGCCGCGCCGCGGGTGATCGCCAAGGGCAAGGGTGAGCTCGCGGTCCAGCTGCTCGAGATCGCCGAGGCCCACGGCATCCCCGTGCGCAAGGACCCCGACCTGTGCGCCTACCTGAGCGCGACCCAGATCGGCGACGAGGTTCCCGAAGAGGTCTACGCGGCCGTGGCGTCGATCCTGGCCTTCCTCTGGCGCCTCAACGGCGAGATCGAATGACGCTTAAGCTGGGTGTATGCAGATGCGCCAGCTCGACCACGTTCAGCTCGCCATGCCCTCTGGCCGCGAGGACGAGGCCCGCGCCTACTTCCTCGACCTGCTCGGCATGACGGAGGTGCCCAAGCCCTCGGGTGGAGCGGGGCCTGGTGGCTGCTGGTTCCAGGCGGGCGAGGTTCATCTGCACCTCGGCGTCGATCCGGACTTTCGACCGGCGCGCAAGGCGCACCCGGCGATCGTGGTCGATGATCTGGCGTCCCTGATCACGATCCTCACCGCTGCTGGTGTCGAGGTGGAGCCCGGCGGCGATCTCCCCGGTCGCACGCGGGTGTTCGCAGACGATCCCTTCGGCAACCGCATCGAGTGGATCGAGCTGGAGGGTACTCGGTAGCCCCGCGGGCTAACCTCTACCAATGACCGCCCACGTCGTGCTCACCGTCGGCGACCCCGCCGGGATCGGACCCGAGCTCGCGAGCATCGCGCTGCGCGATCGCGAGGTCGCCGCCGCGATGCGCTTGACGGTCGTTGGGCCCGGGACCTGTCGGCCGGAGGGGGACCTCGGCGGCCACCAGTGGCACGCGACGGACGGACCCGGGACCTGGGCGATGGGGCAGGTGCAGGAGTCCTGTGGCCGCGCCGCGCTTGACGCCCTGCGCGCAGGCGTCGACCTGGTCGAGGCCGGGAGCGGGCAGGCCCTGGTCTGCGGTCCGGTCTGCAAGGAGGCGCTGCACCTGGCTGGGGAGCAGGTCGAGGGGCAGACCGAACTGCTGTTGCGCTGGGCCGGCGTCGAGGACGCAGCCCAGATGGTGGGCATCGCTGGCAACTTGCGCGTGATGCTGCTCACCCGCCACATGCCCCTGCGTCAGGCCTTGGACCTGGTCCAGCCCGCGGCGATCGTCGCGCGCTTGACCCTCTTCGACCGCGCGCTGCGCAGCATCGGCATCGAGGCTCCGCGCCTCGCGGTCGCGGGCTTCAACCCCCATGCAGGGGAGGGGGGCGTGCTCGGAAGCGAGGACGGGGACCTGCTCGTTCCGGCGGTCGCCGCCGCTCGGCGCGCGGGACTCGATGTCGCGGGACCCCGCTCTGCGGACACCGTCTTCCTCGAGGGCACGCAGGGACGCTGGGACGGGATCCTGGCGCTGTATCACGATCAGGCCTTCCTCCCCCTGAAGCTGCACGAGCCTGGCCGGGGCATGACCTGGATCGCTGGTTTGCCCTACCTGCGTCTCAGCCCGGTGCACGGAACAGCCTTCGACATCGCAGGGAAAGGGCAGGCTGATCCCACGAACCTGCTGCACACCCTTCACACGGCGGCCGCCTGGGTGCGATAGGGAGCTGAGGGGCTCCGCGGCCGGGGCCCTCGTGTACACTCCGGAAACCTCCCCTCAACGTGAGGTTGGGGCCTGCTCGACGGCTTCCCCATTCTTTTTGCAGGGGTAGACTTCGAGCAACCCGACCTGACCTCGTCGCCGATTCGGCACCTGCCTCCCGCCTCTCCCCGGCGCCAATCTGGACGACCCGCACCATGATCCAGCGCAAGAAGAAGATCGTCCTCTACCAACCCAAGCAGATCGACGAGACCTTGGGCGGGCAATCGAGCAAGGACATGCTCCCGCTCGAGCTGCTCACGATCTCTGCCTATCCGCTCCAGGACGGCTACGAGATCGAGATCATCGACGGCTCCCTGTACGAGGGGGACATGGGCCACAGGGTACTGCGCGACGCTTGCGAGGGCGCGCTGATGGTCGCGACGACCGGCATCCTCGGCTACATGGTCACCGATGGCTGGTTGGCCATGACGATGGTCAAGGAGCGCTACCCGGACATGCCCACCGTCATCGGTGGTTGGTTCGCGAGCGTGCGCCCGGACCTGCAGCTCGGCACCGGCCTGTACGACGCCGTCGTCCACGGTCAGGGTGAGCTCACCTTCCGCGACGTGGTTCAGGCGATCGACGCGGGCGAGGACCTGGCCACCGTGTCAGGCCTGTCCGTGATGCGCGACGGTCAGATCGTGCGCACCGAGCACCGCTCGGTCGTGGGCTGGGACAAGATCCTGCCCGTGCCGTGGCACATGCTCGACATCGAGCCCTACCGCGCGCACCAGATGCGCCGCGACTCGGCCAGCGACGTGCTGCGCATGCCGACCCCGCCCTCGCTCGGCACGCGCAACCCCTACTTCGGGATCACGTACTTCTCGAGCTACGGCTGCCCCGAGCCCTGCACCTTCTGCTGCTCGCCCCAGGTGACCGACCGTCGCTGGAAGGCGATGCCGGCGGACCGGATGCTCGACGACATCGAGGAGATCCACGGCCGCTGGGGCTTCGACGTCATCCGCTTCCACGACGCCAACTTCGGCGTGATGCAGAAGCGCGTAAAGGAGTTCACCACGGGCCTGATCGACCGCAAGATCCGCATCGGCTGGAACGCGTTCATCGAGACCCACTCGATCCTCAGCTACAAGCCCGAGGTGCTCGACCTGATGGCCGAGTCCGGCATGTACGTGGCCGAGATCGGCGCGGAGGCGGGCAGCGACGACATGATGCGCAAGATCGGCAAACCGATCAAAGGTGACGACAACGTCGCCGCGGCGGTCGAGGTCGACCGGCGCGGCATCCAGGCCAACTGCACGTTCATCATCGGCTTCCCGGGTGAGGAGGAGGACTCGATGATGAAGACGATCGACCAGTGCGTCGCGGTGCACAACTGGGCGCCGTTCTCGCGCGCGACGGTCTGGCCCTTCCGCCCGATCCCCGGCACGGCCATGTGGGACGAGGCGATCGAGCAGGGCTACGTCGGGCCCAATACGATCCGCGAGTGGGGCTCGATCGGCGAGTACCACCTGCAGGAGACCTGGCCGGGCCGCATCCCCAGCAACATCTCCGAGGCACGCACGATGTACCACCACTTCGCCACGCTGACCTACGGGTTGGCGCGCGGGAAGATCGGGTTCTGGGAGCGTCGCGCGCAGAAGCGCCTCTGGGACGGCTCCTACAAGAACGGTCGCCTGGAGGCACGCCTCTTCAGCGTCTACGACCGCATCTGCCGCCGCGTCTTCCCGCGCGAAGAAGTGTCGCGCTCGTGGGTCGATCCGGGTCACCGCACCGGCACCCAGGGCAACGAGCGCTCGGACGCCAAGCAAGTCGTGACCAGCACGACGCTCGGCAAGTAGCCGGCCCCTCATGGGGGTCGAGGTCGCAGCGTGGCACGAGGCGGGGCATGCCCTCGCGGCGCACCTGTGCGGTGGCGTAGTGCGCGAGCTGACCCTCGAGAGTGAGTTCGAGGGGCTCGAGGGTCACGTCGCCGTGGCCTGGCCCGTCGCCGATCGGGTGGAGGACGCGCGCCGCCAGGTGCTCGTCGCCCTGGCGGGGCCGATCGCGGAGCTCGTGCATCGCGGCGAGGCGCTGCAAGACGACGCGAGCGTGCTGCAGGCCTGGCGCCAGGATTGGCAGCGCACCGCGGAGCACCTCGCGCGTCTGAGCTGCGAGCCGGCCGAACGGATCGCGCTGCGCGACCAGATGGTCACCCGACTGTTCGCCACCTTCGAGGACCCGCTCGGCTACGAACGCCTGGCCCGCATCGCGGAGGCCCTCGACGCTCACGGGCTTCTCGACGCGGACGCGTGCGCGGAGGCGCTAGGACCGCTTGGCCCGGAGCACTTGCGGCTCCTCTAGCGATTCGCGGGCACCCAGCGCAGGTCGACCAGCAGCGCGCAATGATCCGAGGGGAACGTGCGCTCCTTGGTCGGCAGCTCGTCGTCCTCCCAGACCTCGGGCAGGGTCTGCGCCGCGACTGGCAGCAGGATCCAGTCCGTCTCGGCCTGCGGCGGGCGCAGGTAGAGGCGATCGATGCGGTCGAAGCACGCGGGCTTCTCCGCGCCCTTGCCGCGGAAGAGGGGCGTCCAGGTGATGCCGGGCTGCTGGACGGGGTTGGGGTGTACCTGGCGGAACGTGTCCGCGAAGTGCGCCTCATGCATGGCGAGGCTGACGGGGAGCGGCAGGGCGCGCCGGAAGCGGTAGGTCCGCGCGGTGTCCAAGGTCCAGTCGAGGTGCGAGGGTGTGTTGAAGTCCCCGCCGACCAGGACGGGCAGGTCCGGATCCTGCTTGGCTCGTTCGAGGACGGCCGCCAGAAGGGACCTGGCCTGGGGGAGTCGTTGCGAGCCCTCGCTCTCCAGCGCGATCAGGGCGGCATCCGTCAGGTTCGGATCGTCACGTAGGGCGTAGGGGACGTAGGCGCGGTGGTCGAGCCAGATCGACCAGGCCAGGAAGCCGCGCCCGGACTCGTCCCTCACGCACACACCAACACCGTGCCACGGGTGATGGAAGAAGGTGGTGTCGAACGGGCCCTTGGCGAGGACGCACAGGTGCGGGCTC
>JAQBVH010000343.1 GCA_027623615.1 Planctomycetota bacterium
TGTCGTTGTTGAACTTCGCGGCCACGTGGAAGAACAGCTGCACGGCCGCGAAGAGCGGCATGAACAGCAGCGCGCGCCACTTCGAGAGCTTCACGCCGCCGTCGGGTAGGCGCACCTCGGCTGCGAGCCAGCGCGACAGGAACTGGGCGCTCAGGGCGCCGACGGCGTTGGCGAAGTTGCCCCGCGGCCGGATCTCCTCGACGATCAGGCCGGCTTCGGTGACCATGCGCTCGAGGGTGGTCGGCGTGAAGCGGTAGAAGTCGCCCGGCAGCTCGTGCAGGGGCTGGGAGAACGGCACCGTCGCCAGGAACTTGCCGCCCGGCGCGAGGACCCGCGCGGCGTCGTTCAGGAGCAGCTGCGGGTTGGGCAGGTGCTCGAGCACCTCGGTGGCGAGGATGGTCTCGAAGGTGCCGTCGTGGAAGCACAGCGCCGTGCCGTCGCCCCAGACCTGCACCGAGTCCTTGGCGATGTGCAGCACGTCCCAGAGGTCCGGGCGCTTGTCGAGGATCGTCGGCGGGTACTCGAGCCCGACGTAGCGGTCGACCCTGGGCAGGAACAGGTGCCGATAGGGGGCCTCGCTGACGCCGATGTCGAGCAATTTGCCCTGGGCGTGCTCCACCAGAGCCTCGATGGACCGGCGCAGGAGCGTCCAGTCCATCCAGTAGGGGCTGAGCGGCGAACGCTTGCGCCAGGCGTTCAGCTTCTGCTCGGTGTCGCCGCGGGTTCGGACCATGCGGCTGCGGTCATCGGTCTGTCGGGCCATGGGAGAGGGGGGGAAGTCTACCCTCCTCAATCGGCGCGCAGGCGGTACAGCGTGAGCACCGGCCCGGGACGGGACACCTTCCAGAGCTGGGTCAGGGGGAAGCTGAGCTCCGAGGGCAGGGAGGTGTCGCGCACACCTGCTCCGGGGCTGATCGTCCAGAGGGGCTCGGGGTCGACGCGCAGGGGCGCCATCTTCGGCTCCGCTTCGCCCGCCTCGTTGAAGGCCTCGGTGGCGGGGTCGAGCAGGAGCGGCGGGCGCTCCGGATCCGGCCAGCGGTCGATGACCAGGACATGGGTCAGACCAAGCCGGGCCATGGCGTCGGTCGGGTCCTCGCCGAGGAGCGCGACCTCGTCGGGCTCCACGAACGAGCTGCGGAAGCGCAGGGCGTAGTCGAAGATCGCCTCGAGGGGGAACGCGTCGAGCCCCGCAGATCCGGGTGGCTCGACGCCGGCCTCGTAGTAGATCTTGCGGTGCTCCTCGCGGCCCGTGAGCGCGCGGTGATCGGCGAGGCGCGCGAGGGATGCCTCCGAGAGGGGCAGCTCCGGGCCCCACATGTCGATGCCGACCGCCGCGCCCTCCTCGAGGCTGGCGAGCCGGTCCGCTGCAAGCGCGCGGGTGTCTGCCTGGCGCAGCACCCAGCCCAGTCGCAGCCCCTGCACGAGCGGGAACGCCATCAGGGCGAGCAGCACGACTCGCGCGGGGGCGCTCGTCCAAAGGCGCTCGACCAGCATGCCCGCCGGCCACGCGAGCAGCACCGCGAGGGGCAACAGGTAGCGGACGTGGTCGCCCTGGTTCGTCAGGAACACCGCGGCCCAGCCCAGTGCAAAGAGGGTGGGGGGCAGGGCGCTGCGTCGACGCAGCGCCAGGACCAGGCCGGCCAAGCCCAGCACGAGCACGACCGGGTCGTAGCCGAAGAAGGCCTTGGTGAGCCTCGCGAAGGTCTCCGCTCGAAAGTCGAACACGAACGCCTGACCGCCGATGGCGACCGCGTTGCTGCCCATCTCGTTGCCCGCGGCGATCTGGTCCTTCGCCGCGAACCCGTGCACCAGGTAGTAGGGGTGTCCGACCGCGAGGCTGAGGATCGCGAACAGACCCACGCACAGGCAGCCCTGGCGCAGGCGCTGCTTGAGCTCCGCGCCGCTCCAACCGACCGGACCGAACAGCCAGGCCAGGCCCGCGATGCCGAGGGAGAACGCGCCGGACTGGTGGCAGCTGAACGACAGCGCGGCCGCTAGCCCGGAGAGGTACAGGTCGCGCGGCCGCCCATTGCTCATGTACCTCGCGGCGGGCCAGACGCTGGCGGCGAGGAACAGGACCATCGGCGCCCAAGGTCGCTCGTGGGTCGAGAACTGCAGGTGCAGGAGCCCGGTCGCCACCAGCCAGGCCGCCGCCCAGGCGCCGACGCGCAGGCCCATCGCCCGGGCGGCGCGGTAGACGACCCAGGGGGTCAGGGCGCCGAGGAGCGCGATCAGCCAGCGCGCGGGTCGGTGGGCCCGCGCCGGGTCCTCCATCAGCTTGGCCTTGTATTCCCCGCTGCCGCCGAAGTCGCCCGTGACGCGGCCCAGCGCGTACTGACCGGCATAGACCGGCAGCAGCATGTACGGCAACAGGTTCGGGTAGGTCGAATACTGACCCACCTCGGGGACCGGGTGCTTGTCCTTCGCCATCCCGAGGGCGCTGCGGACGATGTGCGTGTCCGGGACGTACGCGGTCGTCGGGAACCCGTGCTCGATGGGCCACAGGCGCAGGAAGAGGGGCGCGAGGACGAGGATGCCCAGCACCAGGAGGCCACGCCGCGGTTTTCGGATCGGATCGGTCACGGGGGGACAAGCCTACCCCCGAGGATCGCTGCGGTCGAAGTACGATCCTGGCCCCAAGGAGATCCATGATGCTGACTTCCCCGATCCTCGTCGCCCTCGGTTGCCTCGCTCCCCTGACCGTCGTCCTGCAGGACGACCTGGCCGCGGAGGCTGCGGCGATCGAGGCCTCCCTCGCAAGGGTGGAGGCCCAGATCGCCGCGACCACGCCGGTGATCGCCGAGGCTGCTGCCCCGCGCTCGGTTCCGAACCCGCGCGTCGATGCCTTGCAGGCGCGGCTCGCCGAGCTCGAGGTCGAGTTCGTGGCGATGGTCGAGAACAAGGACCAGACCGAGGAGCACACACGCACGCAGCAGCGCGCTGCGCTGGAGCAGAAGATCGAGGACCTGCGCGCCGAGCTCGCCGAGCCTTCGGCGGCGATTACCACGAAGCCGGTCGAGGCGCGTCAGGTGCCGAACCCGACGTACCACGCGCTGCTCGCGGACGCGGCCGACCTGCGTGATCAGCTGACGGTGGTCCGCGCGGTGCAGGCCGCTCACGCGCGCGACGCGGAGCCGCGGGTGTCCGATGAGGTGATGGCGCGCATCGCTGCTCTCGAGGACAAGGTCGCCCTGCTGGAGCTGCAGCTCGCGCAGCGGGACCAGGCGGCCGAGATCGACGCCGAACAGTTGGTCACCCAGGCGGACATCCAGGCAGCTGAACACCAGGCGCGCCTCGCGTCTGCAGAGCGCGCGGAGACCGAAGGACGCCTGGAGCACGCCGCGGCGCGCTTCGCAGGGGCCCGCGCCCGGCTCGAGCAGGCCGAGGCCAAGCGACTGGCGCTCACGCTACGGGCCGCGGTGATCGACCCCGAGGAGGAGTTCCACCGGCTGATCGACTCCCGCGAGGAGGACGCCGGTGAACTCGGCGCGGCAGAGGACGACCTGGCTCACTTCCAACGCCTGCTCGCCGAGCTGGCCGAGGAGCTGGAAGCAACGGCCGAGACGGTTCTGAGCGCAGATGAGGAAGAGCAGGTCGCCAACCCGCGCCGCGCCTACCTGCAGGAGAGAATCGACCTGACCGTCCGCCGCATCGAGGGACAGGAGCGCGTCATCGTCGAGCTGCGCGATGAGCTCGAGCAGTGCCAGGACCAAATGCGCCACATGCTCGAGCTGCGCGGCCAGCTACGCAGCCTCGAGCGGGAGATCGAGATCGCCGAGCGCCGCTTCGAACGCGCCCTCGACGCGCTGCTCGATGCCGAGTCCGACCTCTACGAACGTTGACCGGCACCGTACTCCCGGTCATTCGGTGACGGCGTACGCGCGCACGGGGAATGTCCCGAGACCCCTCACCCGCGCCGGCGCCGCGTGGAAGCGAAAGCCCTCGGGGGGGAGGGCGGCAAAGCCCGTCAGATGCTCCCCGATCGGGATCCCGTTCGCGAGCAGGAGCGAGTGCACCGGCCGCCGTCCGTCCTCGCCGGCGTCGACGTTGAGGCTGTCGATGCCGACGAAGCTGACCCCCGCTTCGAACAGGAGGCGCGCGGCGTCCTCGGTCAGGTGCGGCGCCTCGACGGCATAGCGCTCCTCGCGCCAGTGCCGGTCCCAACCCGTGCGCACGAGCACGGCCCGCCCGGCGAGCTCGAGCCCGTCGAACACCTCGGGTCCGATCACGCGACCTACCTCGGTCGCGTCGACGCAGATTCCCCGCAGGTGCGCGAGGCGCTCGAGGGGCAGCTCCGCGATGTCGAGGCCGTCCGCGTAGCGATGGAACGGCGCGTCCACGTAGGTGCCCGTGTTCGCGATCATCTCGACCTTGCCGATGTGGAAGGTCGCGCCGCCGGAGTAGTGCTCCCGCGACGCCTCCCGCGTGAGGTAGTCGCACACGAGCGGTCCGGGCAGCCCGGGGTAGGTCGTCATCCCGTCCTCGATGACGTGGGAGAGTTCGAAGAGAGCCATGGGCGAGAGCCTCGCGCCGGACCGGCTCGGACACAAGTCGGGGGCGCTGTCGGGCCATTTCGACGACGCAGCGAGCTCGAGATTCCCCGGGTGCTACTCTCGGGTGGTCCAGGGGTCTGAATGCCGGCACTTCCAGCGCGTACGGACCAACAGGAGGTCTACTAACGTGAACCAGGACCGAAAAGGCTGTCTGCAAATGCTCTCCGAGCTGATCGTGGCTGCCCTCGTCCTCACCCTGACGATCCTCGCCCTGGTCTTCTTCGCCAGGATCACCCCCGGCGGCCCGTACCGGGGCAAGAGCGAGACCCCGGAGGTCGAGCTGCCC
>JAQBVH010000344.1 GCA_027623615.1 Planctomycetota bacterium
GGCTGAGGAGTCGGGCTTCCTCACGCGCCGCGGCGACTCCTGGTACTGGATGGCGGACGCCTATCCGGCCCAGGACGTGTCCCTCGACGGGGGCGAGCCCGACAACGTGCTCGTGCTCGACCAGGACACGGGCAAGGCGATCGGTGAGGTCGACCGCGAGAGCTCGATCACCCAGGTGCACGAGGGCGCGATCTACCAGGTGCAGGGCGTGACCTGGCGCATCGAGCGCTTCGATCACCTCAACCGTCGCGCCTACGCGCGCGCGGTCGACTCGGACTACTTCACCGACGCGCAGACCGACACCGAGGTGCGCGTGCTGCGCCTGGATGCGCGCGCCCAGCGCGACCGCTCGGCCTGGCCGGTGGACGCACCCTGGAGCGCGAGCGTCAGCGGCGCCGCGACGCCCCAACCGCCCCCGCCCGAGCCGGCGGACGGGGAGGACCTCTCGATCTGGCATGGGGAGGTGCACGTCACCACCGTCGCCACGATGTTCAAGAAGATCCGCTTCTACACCCGCGAGAACGTGGGCGCGGGCGACATCTCGCTGCCGCCGGAGGAGCTCGACACCGAGGCCTTCGTGCTGACGATCTCGGACGCGACCGCGTACGAGCTCGGGCTGGTCGGCGGCGACCGCGGCGCGGCGTGGCGCGCGCTCGGGAACCTGATCCGGCGCCTGACGCCGCTCTACGTGCGCTGCTCCGCGAGCGACCTCGGCCTCTCGACCCAGGTGCGCTCGCCCCACTTCCAGAAGCCGGCGATCTACCTCTACGACCGCGTGCAGGGCGGGGTCGGCCTGGGTGAGCTGGTCTTCCGCGAGCACCGCAGCCTCCTCGCCGCGGCCCTGGCGGTCGTCGAGCGATGCGACTGCGAGGGCGGTTGCCCCGCCTGCGTGGGTCCGGTGGCCGAGGTCGGGCCGCTCGGCAAGCTGACCACCCTCAAGCTCCTGCAGCACCTTGCCTCGGGGCCCGCGCCACGGGAGGCCGAGATCGACCCGGAGCTGTGCGAGGTCGAGGGCTAGGTGGCCGAGGACTTCGGAGCACGCATGCGGCGTCTGCGCCGCGAGGACGCGCCCGCGGCCGCGCCGACGACCCTTGGCGAAGCGGCCGTTCGCGGCGAGGGCCTGCCGCTCTGGTTGAGGCGCAAGCTCAAGCAGAGCGCGCTCCCGGCGCCGCACGAGGTCCCCGGCCTGAACGTGCCGCGCACGAGCGGAGACCCCCTCGACCTGATCGAGCGGGACGGGGTCGTCGCGCGCGAGACCCTACGCGACATCGACAGCTCCCATGGCGGGTTCGTGCTGCGCGAGGTCGAGCACATCACCCCCGAGACCATCGCGTTGCTCACCGGCGACGAGGCCTTGCGCGGCCTGGACCCGAAGAGGGCCGTCTACCTCGACACGGAGACCAGCGGCCTCGCCGGCGGCGTCGGCACCTACGTCTACATGGTCGGCCTCGGCACGTTCGTCGGCGACCGCTTCGAGGTCTGGCAGGGCTTCCTGCGCGGTCCGGAGGAGGAGGCCACGCTGCTCGCCGAGTGCGCCGAGCGCATCGGCAGCGCCGAGACCGTGGTCAGCTTCTTCGGCAAGTCCTTCGACCGTCACCGGCTCGAGGACAAGATGCGCGCGCACAGCGTGACGCCGACCTTCGACCGGCCGCACCTCGACCTCTATCACCCGCTCGCGAGGCTGACGAAGGGCCGCTTGCCCAACGGCCGGCTGAACACGCTGGAGCGCGAGCTGTGCGGGTTCGCGCGGGTAGACGACCTACCTGGCGCGTTCGCGCCAGCGGCCTGGTTCGACTACCTGGCCGGCCGACCGCACTGCCTCGAGGGGGTCTTCCGGCACAACCTCGACGACGTCCTCTCGCTCGTGACGCTGACCGCGCACCTGGGCCGGGTCGAGGACGAGTGCCGCGCGGACGGAGCGGAGCTGGCGGGCTGTAGCGCGGCCCGTGCGAAGGCGATCGGCAAGGCCTACCTGGCGTCGGGCGACCGCAGCACGGCCCTTGCGTGGCTCGACGCGGCGCTCACGCGTGGACGCGGTGGGGACTTCGACCTGCGCGACGTGGAGCTCGCACGCGCGGAGACCCTGCGCCGCGAGGGTCAGCTCGACGAGGCCGTTTCCGCCTACGCCACCCTGATCGCCGAGGCCGATGACCTCTTCGCCCTGCGCGGCCTGATCGGCTGGGCGATGCTCCTCGAGCACGGCCGCAAGGACCGGGAAGGGGCGCTGACGTGCTGCGAGCGAGCGCTGGTGCTCAACGAGCGACTGCAGACGGGTTCTGCTGCGAGCCGGACAGGCAGAGAGCTCGAGCGCCGCGCTACGCGGCTGCGCGGGGAGCACGGCGAGTAGGTTTTCCTTCGCGTCGAGAGCGGACGGGTGGACAGTCCTTCAGGTCCTCTCGAGCAGCCCCTGCATGCCAGTGCCGAAGAGCGACAGTTATTCTGCCTCCGGGGTCAGGTACTGAAGGTAGATGAAGCACCGCATGAGAAGACTGACCGGAATGATGTTGTTCTCGCTCGGTTGCGTGGCGTGCGCGCAGGTCGAGCGGCGCAGCGCGCCCTGGCCTGAGGCCGAGTGCGATGAGCGTTATGAAGCGCTCAGCGACGAATACGTAGGCGAGGTCAGGGCCTGGCAGGCTGCGCTGGTCGCTGCCCAGGGGACGCCGCAGCTCGAGGAGGTCCAAGCCCAGGGGTTCGAGCTGCGCCCGCGCTACCTGCCGCGGTTTCAGGTGCTTGCGGCAAACGGCTGCGGTAGGGCCAAGGTCCGCGTTCTCGACTCTCTCGGCGCTGCTGTGCCCCCCGACGAGACCAAGGTCGCTTACGCCCTGGGCTTCCTCGCGGACCTGGTGCAGGTCCACACCGATGCGTGGTGGATCGCGGACCTCGGCGACAACGAGATCCTGCGTTACTTCCTGAGCACCTCGGGCAGGCCGCGCGCCATCGAGCTGTTCACCGAGTTCATCGAGCGCACCTCGGACGAGGACGCGCGTCGAGAGGTCCTCTTCCAGCTCGGCCAGGGGTTGATCCTGATGCCCGGCGAACCCGCGGACCGGGAGGCGGCGTTGGCCATGCTCGAACGGGTCGTGGAGACCTGGCCAGAATCTGGACGCGCCACGAACGCGCGCGGGGTCCTGCGCATCGAGCGGGACCTGCACGTCGGGGCGCGCATGCCCGCACTGGAGGGGCAGGACGTCGACGGACACACGGTGCGGCTGCGCGACCTCTCTGGCCGGGTGGTCGTGGTGGACTTCTTCGGCTTCTGGTGCAAGCCCTGCAAGGAGGGTCTTCCCGCGCTCGAGGAGCTCGTCGCGCGCTACCCGGCCGAGGACCTCGCGGTCCTTGGCGTCGACGCCTATGACGACGAGGCCACCTTCCGCGCCGGCCGCGAGACCTTCGCGGTCACGTGGCCCTGCATCTTCGACGGCGCGCGAGCGCCCCTCTCGCAGAGCCTCGGCGTCAGCACCTTCCCAGCCGTGTTCGTCCTCGATCGCGAGGGGGTCATCCGCGCGAAGAACCCCTCGGAGGACGAGCTGCGCAGCCTCGTCGCGAGCCTCGTGCGCGGCGAGTCCTAGCCCCGACGTCCTACGCCAGCGGCGGGGCCGCCCAGCCGATCTGCGCCGGCACGAACAGCCCGAGCAGCCGGGCGGGAAGTCCGCGGCCGCGCCGGTCCAACGCATGCGCGTAGGCGTCGTCGACGGAGCGGCGCTGGAGTTCGACCTGGCCCTGGACCTCGACCAGTCGGCGCAAGGGGCCCGCCGCGCCGGCCTCGTCGATCAGCTCCGCGAGGGCCCCGGTGAAGGCGGCCTCCGCCGCGGAGAAGGCGAGCGCCGCCTCCCGGTTCGAGGGGGTCTCCCACAGCAGCGCCAGGGCCTCCGCGGCCTGGCGCTGATGGCGGCCGAGGACCTCGAGGTCCCCGTGGCAGGCGGGCAGCTCCTCGGGCAGGGTCTCACCCAGACGCACGAGCAGCGCGCGCCTGCGTTCGAGGCGCGAGGCGAGCACGTGCAGCTCGGCCAGGAATCGTCCGCGCAGCCGGCGCAACCGGCGGCGCTCCGCGCCCAGGGTCAGGACCGACCCCAGCACGAGGACCGCGAGGACCTGGGGGGCGGTCACCGCGCGCGCCCCTCCAGATGCAGGCGCACGGCCTCGGGAAAAGCCTGGGCCTCAGCCTCGAAGACCCGCTCGGCCAGCCGGTGGACGTCGTCGCCCGGCTCGACCGGTACGACCTGTTGCAGCAGGATCGGCCCGTTGTCGTAGACGTTGTCGACGACGTGCACCGTGCAGCCCGAGAACCAGCAACCCCGGTCGAGGACCGCCTGGTGAACGCGGTCGCCCCAGTAGCCCTTGCCGCCGAACGCAGGCAGGAGCGAGGGGTGGATGTTGAGCACCTTGCCCTCCCAAACCTGGGGGATGACGAGCTTGCGCAGGAAGCCGGCGAGCAGGACGAGCTCCACCCCACGCGCCGTGCAGGCCGCGAAGGCCTCGCGCGAGAAGGCCTCGTCGCCCAGGTCGCGACCCGGGTCGAGCACGAGGCTGTCGATGCCGAAGCGCGCGGCGCGCTCGAGCGCGAGCACGCCCTCTTTGTTGGACACGCACAGCCGCACGTCGACGTCGAGCTCCCCCGCCTGGGCCAGGCTGGCGAAGTTCTCGAGGTGACGCCCCGTACCCGAGACGAAGACCGCGACCGGATGGCTCACGCCAGCTCCTCCTCGAGCTCGCGCGCGAGCTGACCGAGGTCGGTCTGCATGGAGAAGATCAGGTCGTCCAGGTCGGCCGCCGTGGCCTCGGCTCGGGCGACCAGCTCCGCCATCCGCAGGGGCTCTTCATCCTTGTCGGTGACCG
>JAQBVH010000345.1 GCA_027623615.1 Planctomycetota bacterium
TGGTCAAGGCGAGTGTAAAGGGTGAGGCCTCGCGGTCGTGACCGGAGATCGTATGTCCACGGGCCAGGAGCAGCTTGGCAGCTCCCGAGAGACCAGCGCCGCCGGCTCCGACCAGGTGCAGGTGCTGAGGAAGCCCAGGGACAAGGCCGGAGGCCGGATCAGGCGAGGCCGAGGTGGACGATTGGCTGGCGGTGCGGTGGATCACAGGCGTATTGGAGCGAACCGGGAACTGGCATCCAAGGCTGGAGTTGGCGGGAGCGGCCGTCGACCCAGAACTTGGTTGCGACTGCTCGGGGCTGGGGGGCAGGGAACGCGCAAGAGCTCTCGGCCGAGGGAGTCGATTGATGGCAGCGCGCCTCAATCACCCCCGGTCACTCTGACGGCCGCCTGATCTCCCTCGCAGCCCGGTTGCGACCAGCTTGAGCGCGTCGTCCTCGCGCTCGCTGCATCGGTTTCCAGCTCCCCGCCCACCTCGGAGGGTGCAGCACCGGGTCAGCGCGGGCGGACTCCGTGCGCACGGAGCTCGCGGGCGGGATCCCCGCGTCGTTGATGGACACCCTCACGAGGCCGGTGCTGGGCCGGTGCGCCGTGGTGGTCACGACTTGCCCGTCCGCGGTCCTCACCCCATCGCGCAGACCGACACGGGTCTCGCCGAGAACAGCGCCTTCGCTCCCGACCGGCTCGTCAGGAACCGAAGGCCAACTCACGGAGCCCCTCGGCCAGCAGGTCCGCGGCGCGCTCGGGCGAGACATGGGACAGGGCGAGGGCCATCGCTGCACGCTTAAACTCCCCGGCGCTCCCCGCCAGGTGAGCGAGCTCCTGCGCGAAGCCCGCACCGAGCTCCTCCTCGGGCACGATGCGAACCCCAGCACCGAGTGAGTGGGCGTTGCGCTCCTGGTGCCGGTCCGCGTGATGGGGATAGGGCACGACCCAGGCCGGTGTGCGTGTCGCTGCGATCTCGGCCAGGGTAGAGGCGCCGCCGCGGCAGACGACCAGCGTGGCCGCCGAGAGCACCGTCGGCACGTCGCGCAGGTACTCCTCGCAGCGATAGCCGTCGATCACACCCGCGCCCTCCTTGGCGCGGCCAGGCCCGGCCTGGTGCAGGACCCCGACCCCTGACGCGAGCAGGTGAGTCACGTTCTGGACCACGAAGCGGTTGAGTGCCTTCGCGCCTTGGCTGCCACCGAGCACGACCACGAGCGGTCGCTCAGGTGCGAAGCCCAGGCGGCGGCGCGCTGCGCGTAGGTCTTCCTCCTCACACGGTCCGAAGCTCGGCGCGACAGGTGGGCCGACGAGCTGGTGCCGATCACTGGACCGCCTGGGCAGGGTCCCGGGCCAGGCGTGATAGACCCGACGCACCAGCGGAGCGAGGGTGCGCGTCGCACGACCCGCCGCCGCGTTGATCTCGAGCAGAGCGATCGGGATCCCCAAGCTGCGCGCGGCCAGGACCGCGGGAACGGTCGTGTAGCCGCCCAGCCCCAGCAGGACGTGCACGCCCTCATCCCTCAGGGCAGCGCGCGCACGACGAACTGCTCCAGGGAGGCGCAGGGCGAGACCGCCCAGGGCCGGCGCACCGCCCCGGTCGGGCTCGAGGGGCAGCGGCAACCGCCGGACGGGCGAACCTCCGCAGCGCTCCTCGAGGCCTGCCAGAACCTCCCGCTCGGCCGCGCGGCCGGCGTGCAGCCAGAGCAAGGACTCGGGCTGCGCCTCGCGGTCCACCAGGCTGTCGATCAGGTGCAGCCCAGGCACGATGTGCCCCCCGGTGCCGCCGCCGGCGACCGCGAGGCGGACGCCGGACAGGGAGCACCTGGTCGGCGCATCCGGGGCCGGGATCCCTGGTTGGTGCTGGGTAGGGATGACGGGGTCAACCAAGGGGCCCCCAGCACCGGGAGTCGGGCTCATTGGCCTCCGGAGTAGCTCTCGGAGCGCCCATCGATCGCCAGGTCGTCGACCACGAGGGGCTCCGCAGGCCCGACCGGCGCGGGGAAGGTCCCCGTCGGCCGAGCGGTCAAGCTGGTCGGGAGCAGCGGAGCGATCAGTCCCGCCGTCGGGCCAGGGTCGACGCTCGTGGGTCCGCTGGCGAGGCGAGGTACTCGCGCCAGGCCAGGTCGAGCTGGCCAGTCGCTGGCGAGCCGCAAGCCTTCGGGCAGGTAGAGCACGAAGAGGCCAAGGCAGGCAAGGAGCAGACTGGCGCGGTGATGGGGCTTCATCGTTCAGCGAACCCGATAGTCGGTGTCGGCGCGCACGTCCGCGACGAGGGTGGAACGCTCGGGTGCGGGGGTACCGCCCGCGGGCAACAGGATCGTGGTGCCGACCAAGAGCTTCTTGGGATCGAGACCCGGATTCAAGGCCACAATCTCATTCCAACGCTTCGAGGTGCCAAGTTCCCGCTGGCTGATCACCCCCAGCACGTCGCCGCTCTTGATCTTGTAGGTCCGACCGCGACCGCCGACCGACCGGTTGCTCGCGACCTGAGCGCGCGGGGTCGGGTTGATCGGGCGGGCGGGTGCCGCCTCCTGCGGGGGCATGGCGCCGCCAGGCAGGCGCAGGCTCTGGCCCACGCGGATCAGATAGTTCGGACCGTCGATCCCGTTGATCGCCGCGATCTCGGGCCAGCGCTGGGCGTCGCCGAGGCGCGCTCGGGCGATGCGCTCGAGGCTCTCGTTCATCTGCACGACGTGGCTCTGGCCGCCTATGCGCACCTCGGCCTTCTCGGTGTCCTGCTTGCGCTTGCGTGCGGGACGCTCGGCCACCTTCTCGGCGGAGACCGGATCCTCCTGGATGCTGCCACGGCGGCCGTTGTCCCAGCCGCGCTCGTTGAGCAGTTGCTGGTCGCCCGTGCCCTCGATGACCCGGTCGTTCCCGGGCAGGACGTGGCCCTCTTGGACGGGTGCCGGGGTCGGGTCCCGCTGCAGCGGGGCGGCGCCGCGGCCGGGCACCTGGGCCACCTGCCCGGAGCCGCCCATGAGGTTGTTCCTGTCGGCGCGCTCGTTCGCGCGAGTCGCCTGTAGCCCATCGTGTCGCTCTCCGGCGCGGCTCTGCTGCTCGTTCTGGCTGGCCTGGGGACGCTGACGTCCGCGAGTCGCCTGCTGCTCGACCCGGTCCTCTCCCCCGTCGGAAGCCGTGCGCTCGTCTGCCTCCGGCCGGGCCGCGTTCACCTCCCCTGACTTGCCGTCATCCCACATGGCCACGGCCACGATGGTGACCAGGAGGAAGAGGAGGGCGACTGCGCCGACGCGTTCGATCTGTTGCATGGAATCAGTGAGAGGGATGGGGATCGGTGCCCGAGAGGCCACCGCCGGTTTGACGTGCACGACGCGAGGCGCCGAGGGCCAGGCCTATGGCCAGGCTCGAAGCGATCAGGGCGCTGCCCCCCTCCGAAACGAAGGGGAGGGTCATGCCCTTGGGCGGCGCCAGGCCGGTCACGACCTGCACGTGCAACATCGCCTGGAAGGCGACCGACACGAGCAGGCCGAAGGCGGTCAGGGCCAGGTAGCGGTCATCGAGGGACGCCACCAAGCGGAACGAGAAGACGATGTAGGCGAGCAGGAGGCCGATGACCCCGAGCACGCCGAGCAGCCCGAGCTCCTCTCCCACCAGGGAGAGGGCGTAGTCGGTCTGCATGTACTGCAGGTTCTGGTTGCGGAAGCCGCCGTGGGTGAGGCCCACGCCGGTCAGGTCGCCGCTGGCCATGGCCTCGGCCGCACGGGTGACCTGGTCGTTGGTCGAGTGGCCCATCCACACCGACAGACGCTCCTGGACGTGGGAGAAGGCCGCGGCGCCGAAGAGCAGGGCCCCACCGAGCAAGACCGCCCCTGAGCCCGCCAGGTGGGACGGACGGGCGCCGCCGACCCACATCGTGCTGAGGATGCAGATCAGGAAGAGGATCGAGCCGCCCACGTCGGGCTCGAACAGGATCAAGGTGAAGAGGCCCATGCCGAACAGGAACATCGGCAGGTAACCGCCGCGCGCATCCCGAACTCCGTCTCCAAGATCACGACAACGGCGCGCAACCCACATGACGGCCACCACACGGGCCAGTTCGGAGGGCTGAATCGTGAGCGGGATGAAGGGAACTTTCAGCCAGCGCCGGCTGCCGTTGACCGCAGCGTTGATCGCAGGGACGTAGACGAGCAACAGGAGCAGGATCACCAGGCCTGTCAGCCACCCCACGTGGCGCTCGATCCCCCAGGGACCCGCCCGGTAGGCGAGCAGGAACACGATCGCGGCCAGGACCCGGAACTGGACCATGCGCACCAGCTCTTCCCGGTACGCCTCGGGCGGCAGGGTCGTCGCCGCGTGACTGGCCTGGAGCAGGAAGCCGATTGCCATCAGCGCGAGCACACAGGCCAGGATGCAGCGCGCCGGCTGGGCCGGGTCGGCCACGGCGGCCCGCTGGGCCAGGGCCTCGAGGCGCTCGGTGATGGTCAGCTGGCGCATGGGCGGTGCGCTTGCCTGGGGGGCGTTCTTCATCTCAGCGCACCTTCAACAGGGCCAGGCTGGCCATCGCACACGCGGCAGCCACGATCCAGGCGCGAATGACGATGGTGGTCTCGTGCCAGGGCGCGGGCCCGGGCTTGAAGATGCCCCCCTTGAGCTGCAGACCGTGATGGATCGGCGCCATGGTGAAGAGGCGCTTGCCGCCGGTCCGCCTGAAATAGAGGCGCTGCAGCGCCGACGAGCCCATCTCGGCGAAGAAGACGAAGCCGAGCAGGGGCAGCACGAGCTCCTGCTTCGCGATCAGGGCCATCCAGGCGAGCAGGCCCCCGATCGGCAGGGAGCCGGAGTCGCCCATGAAGACCTGGGCCGGGTGGGCGTTGAACCACAGGAACCCCA
>JAQBVH010000346.1 GCA_027623615.1 Planctomycetota bacterium
CCTACAGACCATCTCGCGGAAGACCGTCCAGACCTCGGGCCAGTTCAGCCACCACAGGAACAGGAGCGCGCCCCAGGTCGCGAGGGTCGAGGCCGCGGCGACCGGGCGTCGCTCGCGGGCCGTGTTCGCGAGCAGCACGGCGGCGCAGACGATCAACAGGGGTTCGATCCCCACCCGGAAGCGGGACATCGCGACCAGCATGGAGGTGGCCAGGGTGTAACCGATGACCATCCCGAGCAAGAGCTGTCCACGTCGATCGCGTAGCGAGAACAGGCCAGCGGCCCCGAGCAGGAGGGCCAGCATCGGGCAGGCCACGGCCCAGAGGCTGGTCCACTTGCGCACGAACGGACCTCCGATCGCGGTCTCGTCGTAGTGCCCGAGGGCGTGGTGGCGTGTGAAAAAGCTGAGCGGGGTCACCAGGTCGGCGAGCTTCTTGACGCGCGAGCGTGCGAACCAGCCGGGGTGCTCCTTGAGGTAGGTGAGGCCCGACTTGGTCATCGCGTCCGAGCGCTCGACCGTGTTGACCAGCTCGTCCTCGTCGAAGCGTAGGCGCTCCTCCCGAGCCCAACCGGATTCGGCAGGCGCGTCGACGTAGCTCCGCCGAGTCCGCGAGCAGCGGCAGCCCGCGGGCGCCACGCTCCTTGTCGACGGGGATCAGGTCGAAGTTGCGGTACTCCTCGTTGAGCCCGTTGTACGCGTTCTCGCCCATGCTGTTGGCCAGCACGAAGTGGCCGTAGACCTCCTGGTTGCGCAGGCACCAGGGCAGCACGGCCACGAAGGTCACGCCGACCAGGAGCGAGGCCCGTCGCAGGCCTTCGACCAGGCCACCGGCGAAGGGCAGCATGAGAAGGGCGATGGCGGGAATCAGGTAGGTCGGCGCCTCCTTGAGGAACAGCGCGCAGGCAAAGAGCAGCCCCGCCGCGATCAAGCGCCGGTCGACTCCGATCGGCTCCTCGCCCTCCCGGCTGCACAGGAGCACACGCAGGCAGAGATAGAGCGCAGGCAGAAACACCGCCAGGAACAGGGACTCGTTCCAGAGCACGTGGGTGAACGCTGCCAGCGGCAGGTACAGCATCCACATCACCCCGGCGATGCGTGCGGCACGCATCGAGCCCAGTCGATAGGCGAAGAGCATCGTCGTCAGGCCGATCGATGCCGAGGCGGCGACCTGGATCAGCTTGAGGGCGTGCAGCGCACCCTCACCAAAGCCCCTGACCAGAATGGACATGAGCCACGCGTAGCCGGGCGGCCACAGGTAGCGGTGGTGGTCGAAGTAGACGCCGAAGTGGTCCCAGGTGATGGCCAGGTAGACGTAGTTGGCCTCGTCCGACTGGAGCTCGAGCTCACCGACGATGGACAGCAGCAGGAACCGGAGCACCACTCCGATGGTCACGATGACCAGAAGAGGCGTCCAGGACAACGGGTCGTGCGCTCGGGGATCGTCGTGCACGGCGCTCCGGGGGAACAGGGCGCGGGGGACGGCTACTTGCCGTCTCCGCCGTCGCCTTCACCGCCACCGGCGCGCTTCTTGTGGAACTCGCCGAACGGGTCATCGGGAAGTTCCGAGGTCTTGCCGATCTTGGCCTTGGCCCGGGTCAGCATGAGGATGCCCTTCTCCTTCTTTACGGTCTCGATGCCCTTGTCTACGATCTCGTGGGCGAGCGCGAGCTGCCCGAGTCGCTCGGCGCGCTCCATGAAGGAGAAGTAGGTCCGACCGGTCGGCACCTCGGTGGCCGTCAGGTTCAGCAAGTCCCAGGCGTCCTTGCCCTTGCCCGTGTCGAGCAAGCACTCGTAGAGGCTGACCGCGTCGTCGATGATCTTCGCTCGGACTTGAATGTCGAACTGGCCGGTCTCGAGCTGCTTGTTGTACTCCGCGAAGCGCCCGGAGATGTGTTCCTGGGGCATGGGGATCATGGTCAGGACGTCCTCGTAGAGGCGGTTATCGACCATGCGGCGCAGCTCCTGGAAGAGGAGGACCCGGCGGCAAGCATCGTGACCGGGGGTGTCGAACTGGCCGAGTTCCTGGAACAACTCGACCGTGAGGTGCTGGTCGCGCAGCCAATAGTTGTAGCGGACGTACTCGTAGGCTTCGCGCTCGCTGGCTGTGCCAGCGGAGATCCGGCCGCGCAGGTCCTGGCGCCGGGAGAAGAGGCCCTCGAGGCCGGCTTCCGAGCGCTGCTTCAAGTAGGACAGGCGCTCCAGGATGAACTCGAAGTAGCGCTCGCGGAATCCGGCCATGAGGCCTTCACCCTTGTCGAGGCAGAAGAAGTAGGTCCTCGAGCACTCGTCGGCCTTCGCCGGCTCGTTCGCGAACAGGTAGTTGGCGTAGGCCAGCCATGCGATCGCGCTGTCCTCGTTCGCACCCGAGGGCTTGACCGAGCCCCCAAGGGCCAGCAGGGCGGTCTGCGAGTCGAGCAGGAAGTCCGGAGCGTCGACATCGCCATCGATGCGGTGCAGGACCTTCCCCGAGCCATCGAGGATGACCGTGTAGGGGAAGGTGTTGACCTGGAAGCGAGTGAGCGCTTTGCCGTTGCTGGGCGGGATCAGCAACGAGACCGCGTTCGTCGCCAGCCACTTGCGCACGTCCTCGTTTCCGAAGGTCTGCGTGAGCATCCGAACGGAGGAACGCTCAGCCGCCTCATGGAAGAACAGGACGACGACCTTGCCGTCCTCCTCCGCCTGGGCGAAGGCTGCGGGAATCTCCATCTCGACGAAGGGCTCGTCGGCTTGGACCAAGCCGGCGGTGACGAGGAGGAACGGGGCGGCCAGAGGGGAGAGGCGGGGGATGAACATGACGGGATCAGGGGCGCTGGAGGGCCTGCGGGATGGATCCAGGACGCATCGGCGTCGGCTCGGGTTCCGATGTCGTGGTCGACGCATCGGATCGTCGGCCTGGAGTTTATCCGCGGGGCCTCGTACG
Source organism: Planctomycetota bacterium (assembly GCA_027623615.1). Classification (GTDB taxonomy): domain Bacteria; phylum Planctomycetota; class UBA1135; order UBA1135; genus JALWOP01. The sequence goes on from JAQBVH010000346.1 coordinate 2,921, forward strand.
GGGGACCACCCCCGCCCGTTGGTGCCGAGGCCCTGCGGTCCCCCGATCTATCATTATTTTCCGCTGCGGATCCCGTCAGAGCCCCTCGGGGGGCCCAGGTCGCCCCCCTCGAGGGCCGCCTCGCTCACGTAGCGCAGGGAGAGGACCATCACCAGGTGCACCTGCTCGGCGGGATCCGGCGTGATCAGGACCGCCACCGCTCCGTCAGGGAGCGACATGCGAGAGCTGACCCCGACCTCGGTCACGTGGGGCAGGCTGATGCTGACCTCGTGGCGCAAGTTGCCGATCTGGAGCGTCGAGGTCGGGATGGGCCGCTCGAGGGTGGCCACCTGCATCTCGGCGTCCAGCCCGAAGACTCCTCGCTCGATGGGTACGCACCAGAGGTCGAGGGTGACCCCCTCCTGGATCACGTCGATCACCGGGTCGACGATCTCGACCGCCCCCGGCTCGACCACGACCAGGTCGTAGTCCTTCACATAGGCGACCTGGTTGATCACGGACACGTTGGCCCGCTGCCGCGGGAAAGTCATCAAGCGTGGCGTCGTGACGACCTCGACGCCGGGCTTGGCGAGGAGTGCCTCCAGGATGGGCGCGAAAGCCTCCTGGCTCGGGTAGATCTTGGCGCTCGATTCGATGCCCATGGACTCGAGCACGCCGTCGGGCACGGTCAACAGGCGTGCCTGCATGTCGAGCAACCCGTTCGTCTTGCGCTGCAGATCGAGGAACTGCCGCGTCCAGACGTGCTGCTGCTCACTCCCGAGGAGGATCAAGGCGCCGCCGTTCAGCGTGCGTAGGGTCTGTGCGTCCTGCAGCAGCTCGGGCTGCATGTACTCGGCGATCGCCGTGCGCAGGTCGCCCGCGTGCTTCAGCACCAGGGCCCTTGCCTCCTCGCGCTCCTGGAGTGCCTGCAGCAGTCGCTCAGCCTCGTTCGGGTTGGCGCCCCCGGCGTGGGTCAGGTCGACCTCGCGCAGCGCGTCATGGCCGGTCAGGTCGGCAATGTCGTAGACGACGAGCGTGCGGTCGTCCGCGGGCCGGCTTTGGGCTTCGGGCGCCTCACCGGCCACCAGCTGGGTCTGACCGAGACCGGCCGAGGGGAGGAGGGGAGCGAGGGCGAGGGACAGCTGGAGGAGGTGCTTCATCGCGAATGTGGGGGAGGGGGAACGCTGCGCGCGAGGCGCATGGAGGCGACCACGGTCGCTCCGGGTAGCGGAGGGGTCTGCTCGAGCGACGCCCCTTCCGTGGACAGATGGCCGTTGACGTTGTGCACGCAGCTGCGCGAGTCCTGGCGGATATGGCGGACCGTGATCGACCAGTCCAGGATCCGCCCGACGGGGGCATCGAGGGTGGCAGCCGACGGGACCTCCTCGGGTGTCCGCGCAGGGGGGCGCACGCACAAGCCGAGGGCCAGCAACAACCCCGCGGCCGCGGCCACGCGCCGAGGGGCCGCGCCGAGGGGCCCGGCGACCGGCACTCGCGCGGGGTGAACCTGCGCGGGGAGAAACTGGATGCGTTCGGTCAGGGCGAGCAAGCCCGCGAGCCACTCCGGGTTCTCGACCAGGGCCTCCTCGACCAGCGCATCCTCGAAAGGGTTCTCCCGCGCGTCCAAGGCGGCCTGGACCCGGCTCCAGAAGGCTTCCTGGGTGCTCATCGGGATCCCTCCGCAAGCTTGCGGCGCGCGCGGTGCAGGAGCGACTTGGCGGTGCCGAGGGGCAAGCCCAGGTCCTCCGCGATCGATCGCAGAGGCTCACCGAGCCTGTGGAAGCGATCCAGGAGGGCAGCCTCCCGGGGCTCCAGCCGATCGAGGAGGCGCTGCACCTCCTCCTGGGCCGCCATCTCGTCCGGAAGCTCGTTGGCCTCGGGCTCGACCTCGAGGGCGCTCGTCTCTCCCGGACGACCCCGCAGGTCAAGGAAGGC
>JAQBVH010000347.1 GCA_027623615.1 Planctomycetota bacterium
GCCGCCAGGCGAACCGGTCGTACGACGGCGCCCCGCCGGTCATCACGCACTCCGCCCTCGGCGCCTGCATCACCTGCCACGGCGCGCAGCGCATCCAGGTCCCTGGGCTCGGCGTCGCGCCGCCGCATCCCCACGGCGAGACCCCCGGCATGGCCGTGGCGCGCTGCGAGCAGTGCCACGTCTTTCAGCGCACGGACGAGGAGTTTCGCGGTTCGACGTTCCGCGCCTGGGAGAGCGACGCCGGCGACCGGCGCGCCTTCGAAGGGGCGCCGCCGACGATGCCGCACCGGACGTTCGGCCACGAGGACTGCCTGAGCTGCCACGGCTCGCCGACGACCCCCGAGTCCCTCCACTGCAGCCACCCCGAGCGCGCCCGCTGCGCGCAGTGCCACGTGGAGGCCGACACGGGCGCTGTCTTCCAGCGCTGAGGCCGGAGGAGGTGACTGACGCGGTGCTCCGGACCCGCTCAGCTCCGCGCGCGGAGCAGGCCGACGCTGGCCGTGAAGCCGTGCAGGAAGGGCTGCCCCCCGACCGGGCCGATCTCGCCTGCGCAGAAGAACCCCGCCAGGGGCAGGTCGGGGCCGAGGTGCTGCTGGATCGCGCCGGCGTCGTGGTTCAGGGTGCGGAACAGGTGCGCGCCCCGTCCTCCGCAGGTGAAGAGCAGCGCCCCGCTCTGACCCCCGGGTTCCGACCAGGCGGCGGCCCGCCCCGAGAGCAGTCGCTGCAGCTCGTCCGACGCCGTGGCCGCGTCGCGGACCATGAACTGCACCGACATGCCCGCACGCAGGGAGTCGTCGCCGACCACGATGGCACCCTGGTTCGGGTCGACGCCGCGCAGGTTGCGCACGAGCAGGTCCTCCGCACCGAACTGGCTCTTGGTCGCGTCGATCGCGAGGCCGATGTGTGCGCCGCGCTTGAACAGCTCCCGATCCCGCTTGGGGATCTCGGCCAACAGGTCGAACAGGACCTTGTCGGCCCTCGACCCGCGCAGCTTGCGGATCAAGGGGCCTTCGCAGGCGGTGACGACCAGGGGCGCGCCGATCGGTCGGCAGCCTTGGGACACCAGGGTCTCGAGGGCGACCTCCCCCTCGATCACGACCGCGAGCGCACCGTGATCGAGGCACGCGCCGCCATTCCAGAGCAGGTTCTGGCGCGGTCCTTGCCCGCCGCTCGCCAGGCCGCCGACGACCGGCACTCCGGGCAGGTCCTGCGCCAACTCGGGCAGGTAGACGTGCGCGGGGAAGGTGAAGGGGTCGGCCAGGAGCACGACCCCGGCCCGGTGCGGCTGCTCGACGGGCGGCGCACCCGAGAACTGCACCTCACCCGCGCTGCTCGCGGTCGCGGTCAGATGCTCGATGCGCACCTCGGTCCCGTTCCCGAAGCGGGCCCCCCACAGGGCGAGGCTGGGGCGACCCTCGACCTCCTTGTCACCGCCGACGATGCTGAAGCCGGTGCAGCCGGCGCTCTCCCGCGCGCCTGTGGCACCGGTCAGGCGCCCCCCCAGGCCCTCGAGGGCGCTCGCGTAGTGATGGGTGCAGAAGAACAGCAAGAGGTCGGGAGCCCCATCTAGCCCGGCCATCAGCTGCTGGACCGCCCGCTGCTCCGCGACTCTGGCTTCCGGATCGGTGCTGAGGGCGCTGGCGAAGCGAAGTGCGGACATCGCGCGTCATCCTGACCGGCTGAGAGGCGCTGCGGGCGAGCGCCCAGGGGTTTTTCGGGGTGTCGCCTCCTCGCTTGTAGGCACCCTGGGTCGGGCGGCGTATCATGGGTCGGTTTTTCTAGCGCCGACCATGTCCTTGGGAGGCGTTCGCGGGGTCCCGATCGGGCCTCCAGACCCTCCGCACCCCTCCCCATGACCCCGCCGGAGCCCGCTTCAGCAAGGCCCGACGACACCATGACGACGACCGAGCAACCCGGCGCCGAGCTGCCCCTCCAGCAGTTGGAGAGCGTCGTGATCCGTTTCGCCGGTGACTCCGGCGACGGCATGCAGATCACGGGCAACCAGTTCACCCTGACGAGCGCGCTGGTCGGCAACGACCTGGCGACCTTGCCCGACTTCCCCGCGGAGATCCGCGCGCCCGCGGGCACGCGTCCCGGGGTGTCTGGCTTCCAGCTGCAGTTCAGCTCATCGGACATCCACACGCCGGGCGATGCCCCGGACGTGCTGGTGGCGATGAACCCCGCGGCCCTCGCGGTCAACCTGAAGGACCTGAAGAGCGACGGCCTCGTCGTCATCAACACGGGCAACTTCAAGGCGATCGACCTCAAGAAGGCCAAGTGCGACACCAACCCCCTCGATGACGGGTCGCTCGCGGGCTACCGCGTCATCCCGGTGGACATCAACACGCGCGTGATGGAGGCCCTGGCCGACTCGCCGCTGAGCAACAAGGACAAGGCGCGCTGCAAGAACTTCTACACCCTGGGCCTGATGTACTGGGTGTACAGCCGTCCGCTCTCGACCACCGAGAAGTGGCTCGACGCGAAGTTCGGCAGCAAGCCCGAGCTGGCCGACGCGAACAAGCGCGCCCTGCGCGCTGGCTTCAACGCCGGCGACATCCACGAGCTGTTCCAGGGCCGCTACGAGGTCCCCAAGACCGAGGAGTTGCCGGACGGAACCTACCGCAACATCATGGGCAACCAGGCCCTGGCGATGGGGCTGGTGGCCGGCGCGAAGCTCGCAGGCCTCAGGCCGGTGCTCGGCTCCTACCCGATCACGCCCGCCTCGACGATCCTCGAGTCGCTGGCCGACTACAAGCACTTCGGCGTGATCACCATCCAGGCGGAGGACGAGATCGCAGCCATCTGCGCGGCGATCGGCGCATCCTTCGCGGGCGCGCTCGGCATGACCTCGACCTCCGGTCCGGGGATGGCTCTCAAGGGCGAAGCGATGGGCCTGGCGATCTCCACCGAGCTGCCGCTCGTGATCGTCGACATCCAGCGCGCCGGTCCCTCGACCGGGATGCCCACCAAGGTGGAGCAGTCCGACCTGTTGCAGTCGATCTTCGGCCGCAACGGCGACGCGCCGATGCCCGTCATTGCGGCGGCGACCCCCGGGGACGCCTTCGCCATGGCGATCGAGGCTTGCCGCATCGCGGTGCAGTACATGACCCCGGTCATCCTGCTCTCCGACAACTTCATCGCCAACGGCGCGGAGCCCTGGCTGCTGCCGGAGATCTCCAGCCTGGGAGCGTTCCCAGTCTCGTTCGTGACGGAGCCCGAAGGTCACATGACCTACAAGCGCGACGAGCGAGGTTCGCGCCCTTGGGTCAAGCCCGGCACCAAGGGCATGGAGTTCCGCATCGGCGGTCTCGAGAAGGACGAGACCGGCAACATCAGCTACGACCCGGACAACCACAGGTCGATGACCGAGCAGCGGCACCTCAAGGTGGCCAAGGTCGCCGAGTCGATCCCGCCGGCGGAGACCCGCGGGTGCGACGAGGGTGACGTGCTGGTCCTCGGTTGGGGGTCGACCCTCGGCATCATCACCCAGGGCGTCATCGATGCCATCGCCAAGGGCCACAAGGTCGGCCAGGTGCACCTGCGCCACGTGTGGCCGCTGCCCCCCGGCCTCGACGAGCTGTTCAGCAAGTTCAAGGCCGTGCTCGTCCCCGAGATGAACATGGGCCAGATGACGCGGGTGCTGCGCAGCGAGATGCCGCACCACAACTACGTCTCCTACCCGAAGGTCACGGGACAGCCGTTCTTGACCACCGAGATCGTCGCCAAGATCGAGAGCCTGCTGGAGAACTAGCCATGAGCGAAGCTACCCTGACCAAGAAGGACTTCCAGTCGGACCAGGAGGTCCGCTGGTGCCCCGGCTGCGGCGACTACGCCATCCTGGCGGCCATGCAGAAGTACATGGCCGAGGCTGGCACCGACCCGGCCAAGACCGTGTTCGTCAGCGGGATCGGCTGCTCCAGCCGCTTCCCGTACTACATGAACACGTATGGCTTCCACACGATCCACGGCCGCGCTCCGGCGTTCGCCACCGGGATCAAGGCCACCAACCCGGACCTCGATGTCTGGCTCGTCACCGGTGACGGTGACGCCCTGTCGATCGGTGGCAACCACCTGGCGCACATCCTGCGTCGAAACGTGAACGTCAACATCTTGATGTTCAACAACGAGATCTACGGGCTGACCAAGGGGCAGTATTCCCCGACCTCGCCCGTCGGCACGCGCAAGAAGTCGACGCCGATGGGCTCGATCGATCGCCCGTTCAACCCGCTCAGCTTCGCGCTCGGTGCCAACGCGACCTTCGTGGCGCGCACCATGGACACCGACGCCACGCACATGGCCAAGATATTCCAGGCGGCCTCAGAGCACCAAGGCACCTCGTTCGTCGAGATCCTTCAGAACTGCGTGATCTTCAACAAGGACTTCTACTCCGACAAGGTCGACAAGAAGGTCCGCGCCGACAAGATGATCGACCTCGAGGCCGGCAAGCCGATGATCTTCGGCAAGAACAACGACAAGGGCCTGAAGGTCAACGGCTGGGACATGGACGTCGTCATGGCGGACCAGGCCGACACCTGGGACCCGACGATGGCCAACCCGGCGGGCGCGTTCCTGATGGCGCAGCTCTCCGACCAGGCGGAGAAGCCCTCCCCCTACGGCGTGTTCCGCGCCGTCAAGGAGGGCGTCTACGAGGTCGGGGTCAACGCCCAGGTCGAGCAGGCCATCGCCAAGAAGGGCGACGGCAAGATCGAGGACCTCGTCTGGGCCGGCGAGCGCTGGACGATCGGCGAGTAGCGGCGTAGGCGTGATTGTCGTCGCGCGCCACACCTGACGGCGTGGCAGCCCCGAGCACCTACGAAGGGCGCCGT
>JAQBVH010000348.1 GCA_027623615.1 Planctomycetota bacterium
GAGGCGGACTTCGTCCCGCGCTTCGATCGACACGCGCGGCTACGGGCGGCGCTGCTGGCGCTCGCGGGGCGGGAACCCGACGCTGCTCAACCCCGGGCCGCTGGCGCCGGGTAGTCAGACCCCCCGAGGCCCTCCACAGCCCGCGTCCCGCATGGGACCGAGCGCTGGCCGCGGCGCTCACGCCGATTGAATGGTGTCGCCGTCGATGAGCATGGTCTTGGTCTGCCCGCCGAACCGTTGCGCGACCTTGTCCGCCTCGTTGCGGATGCTGGTCTTCATCTTGCTGTCCATGTGCCCGTTCACGAGCCCGAGCACGGTGTAGGAGATGGAGTCGAAGAGCAGGTTGAGCTGGGCGTTCCCCCCGACGTGGATGTGGTTGACGTTGGTCGTCCCGGGCGCCGAGCGCCCCTTCGCCGTCCGGTTGAAGACCATGCGCACCGCGCCGGCCAGCACCTTGTCATTGCCGGAGATCTCGGCGACGGCTTCCAGGTGGACCTGCCCCCGCGGCGCAGGCTCGAAGCCCATATCGACCGAGTAGGCCATGTGACCCCCGCACTCGCTGCAGTTGTGGTCTCCGTAGGCGTCCTGGAAGGTCGTCTTGATGTTGCACGCCGTGCACACGTAGGTGAATGCCATTGACTGGTCCTCGCCGAAGTCGCAGCGGTCCGCGAACTGCGGGCCAGCCCACCGACTGCTGCGCTGCGGGTAGAGTGACCCTCCGCGTCCCACCGACGCGGCCGCCGCGGCTCCGAACCCCACCTCGAACGACCTTGCCGACTCGAGCCTTCCTCCTCGCCGGTCTCACGTGGACGCTGGTCAGCGCTGGTCGCGCTCCGGCGCAGACCCTGCCGAACGTCATCCTCATCTACGCCGATGACCTCGGGTACGGTGACCTCTCCTGCTACAACCCCGACGCGGCCTACGAGTCCCCCGTGCTGGTCCGGATGGCGGCGGAGGGGATTCGCTTCACCGATGCGCACAGCCCGTCGACCGTGTGCTCGCCGTCCCGCTACGGGCTCTTTTCGGGCCAGCAGGTGCACCGCACCGGTCGTGGCTCGCGCGCGTTCGAGGGTCCGGGCGGCCCGAGCTACCTCGCCCCGGGTGAGCTGACCCTCGCGCAGATGTTGCGCAGCCAGGGGTACCACACCGGCATCTTCGGCAAGTGGCACGTCGGCCTGACCTGGCTGGACAAGGACGGCCAGCGCCTCGGGGGGGGCTTCGACAACTCGCTGCTCATCGACTACGAGGCCAGCACGCCCCTGGTGGACGGCCCCAATGCTCGCGGCTTCGACGAGTCCTGCGTGACCCCGAACTGCCCGACGACCGATCCGCTTTACGTGTACATCGAGAACGGGATGGTCCCCGTCCCGGCGAGCGTGCGTCACGACCGATCGAGCCTGCCCAACCCCGGTGGGAAGTGGCGCTGGGACAACGACGAGGGTTGGATGTCACCGGGTTACGACTTCGTCGGCGCGGATCTGTTGTTCCTCGAGCGCACCCTCGCCTTCATCCGCGAGCACCGGGCGCAGACTCCCAAGGTGCCGTTCTTCGTCGTCCTCTCCACCCAGATCGCCCACGCTCCGGTGCTGCCCGCTCCCGAGTTCCGCGGGAAGACCGAGGCGGGTCCGCGCGGGGACTTCGTGCGCCAGCTCGACTCCATCGCGGGGAGGGTCCTCGCGGCGGTCGAGGAGCTGGGCATCGACGAGGACACCCTGATCCTGTTCAACGCCGACAACGGGCCGGAGACCGTGCACACCGTCTGGATGCGCGCGGACCACGAGCACGACGCAGCTGGCGGGCTGCGGGGCATGAAGCGGGACGGCTGGGAGGGCGGGCACCGCGTGCCCTTCCTGGTCCGCTGGCCCGGCCGCATCCCGCCCGGCCAGGTCACGGCGCAGCTGACCAGCACGACCGACATCTTCGCCACGCTCGCGTCGGTCGTAGGCTACGGGCTCGCCGACGAGGACGCGGTGGACAGCTTCGACATGCTGCCGGTCCTGCTGGGGATGCAGCCGGAGGCAGAACCCGTGCGCCCGCACCTGTTGACCCAGAGCTTTCGCGGGGAGTTCCAGCTGCGCCAGGGGCGCTGGAAGTACCTGGATCACGTGGGCTCGGGCGGGAACAACTACGGGAACGCAGACCTCGCTCCGTACGCGCTGCCCGAGCTGGCACCCGAGGCCAAGGGCCAGCTCTACGACCTCGAGCAGGACCCGGGCGAGACGAAGAACCTGTACTTCGAGGAGGCGGACCGACGCAAGCAGATGCAGGCGCACCTCGCCGAGCTGTGCGCCGCGGGGGGGCGCAGCGCACCACGCGGCCGCAAGCCCATCGGGATCGAGAACATCCCGCGCCTGGGGAAATGAGCGCGAGCCCGGGAGCCGCTACTGGAACGTGATCGAGATCGCGTCCGTGAAGTTGCTGGTGGGACCGGGGTTCAGGTCCCGGAACCACAGCTGGAAGTTCCAGGTCTCGCCCGCCATCACCGAGATCGGGCCACCCGGTCGTGGTAGCGCTGTCAGGTCCACGCTGATCTGCAGCTCCCCGGCGCCGCAGCTGTTGCCGACCTGCGCGGAGTGGCTCATGTGCAGGCTTCTTCCGGGCTGGGTCGGGGGCTCTGGCCCCCCGTCAGCGCGCCGCCCCGCGGCGGTCCCACAATACGCCTACGCGCGCCTGCCTCTGGGCGCTCGAGCGTATCGGCACCCTGCGCAACGGCCTCGGAGGAGGTGCGGGCGATCCTGTTCCTCCCTCTACCGGGAGCCTACCCTGCCTGCGTTGGCCCACACCCCGCCCCCGCCTCGGAGGCTCCTCGCCTCCATCGGACCCGCGCTCATCGTCGCGTCGATCGTGCTCGGCCCGGGCAGCATCCTGACCGCGTCGAAGGTCGGGTGCGGCTTCGGGTACGAGCTCGTCTGGGTGGTGGTCGTGGCGGCCGCGTTGATGGTCGCGCTGACGGCACTGTCCGCGCGCATCGGGGTGCTGTGCGAGGGCACGCCCTGCGACGAGATCACGCGCCTGGTCGGCCGACCTTTGGCGGTGCTCGTCGGTGTGGTGCTGTTCCTGGTCGTGGCCGGGTTCCAGTTCAGCAACAACCTGGCGATCGTGGCGGCCGTCGAACCCTACGCGGGGGAGGGCCGCGTCTGGCGGGTCGCGCTGCTGGTCGCCCTGAACGGCGCCGTGCTGGCCGTGCTGTTCGGCTTCCGCCATCTGTACCGCCCGGTCGAGACCACCATGAAGGTCCTGGTCGGGGTCATGGCCGTGGGCTTCCTCGGCAACGTCGCGCTCGCCCGACCCTCCCTCAGCGGGATCCTGGCCGGCCTCGTACCGCGCCTCCCCGAGGAGCTACGCGGCGCGCTCCTCCCCAGCCGCGCGGACGGACAGCTCCTCGACCCCATGCAGCCGGTGCTCGGCCTGGTCGCGACGACCTTCTCGGTGGCGGGGGCGTTCTACACCGCCTACCTGGTGCGCCAGAAGGGCTGGACCCGCGCGGACCTGCGACGCGGGCTGGTCGACTCGGTGGTCGGCATCTCGGTGCTCGCCTTTCTGACCCTGACGATCCTGGTCACGGCCGCCGCGGTCCTGCACGGCAAGGTGCAGGCGTCGGAGCTCGACACCGCCGGCAAGGTCGGGGCCCAGCTCGAGCCCCTCTTCGGGGAGTGGGCCGGGCTCCTGTTCAGCCTGGGCCTCCTGGCCGGCGGGCTGGGGTCCTTCCTCGTCAACGTCATGATCGGCGGCACGGTGCTGTCCGACGGACTCGGCCTGGGCGGGGACATGGACCAGCGCTGGCCCAAGCGCCTGACCGCCCTGGCCCTCCTGATCGGCTTCGGGGTCGCGCTCGCGTCCCTCGATCAGCGCCCGGTCAACCTGATCGTGTTCGCCCAGGCCATGACCGTGCTCGGGAACCCGGTCCTGGCGGGCGTGCTCCTGTGGTTGTCCACGCGCGTGCCGACGCCGCGCTGGATCCAGGGCGGCGCGCTGCTCGGGTTCGGCGTCGTCCTGGTCCTCGCCGCGCGCACGGCGGCGCGGCTCTACCTGGGCTGAGCTTGGGCTGAGTCAGCGCAGCCACTCGTCGAGGTGCGCGGCGACGAAGGCGTCGTCGTGCCACTCGGGGTAGGCGCTGCGCACCCGCTCGATCTCGTCGGCCTGTCCGGGCGAGAGGCCTTCGTGCGGATCGAGGCACCAGGTGCCAGCGAGCAGGCCCTGACGGCGCAGGACCTCGTGCAGCCCTGCGATGCAGCCCCGAAAGCCGTGCGCCGCGTCGAAGAAGGCGGCGTTCTGGTCGGTCACGGCGGCGGCCTGGTCGAGCCTGTCCTCGCCGGCGCGCAGGTCCTCGAGGAGCGTCGCCGCGCTGCGTGTGTTCACGGCCCAGTGGCCCAGGAGCCCGCCGACCATGCGCACCACCTGGCCGCCGAGGCGCTGGGGCAGGGCCAGGTCGTGGACGAGGTTGTCGTCGTTGCCCGTGTAGAGCGCGACCTCACCCGCGCGCCCCGAGTCGGCCACGGCGCGCAGGACGTCCACGGTGCGGTAGCGGTCGAATGGCGCGATCTTGATGGCCGCCACCGCGGGCAGCTCGAGGAAGCGGCGCCAGAACCGGTATCCGAGCGGGCGACCGCCGACGGCGGGCTGGAGGTAGAAGCCGAACAGGGGCAACGCCTCGCCGACCGCGCGCGCATGGGCGATCAGCTCGTCGTCGGACGCCTCGGGGAGCGCCGCGAGGCTGAGCAGGCCGAGGTCGTAGCCGAGCTCCGCGGCGAGCTCGGCCTCCGCGACGGCCTGGCGCGTCGCTCCGCACACCCCGGCCACCCGCAGCAGGTCCGGCGGCGCCGTC
>JAQBVH010000349.1 GCA_027623615.1 Planctomycetota bacterium
GGCCGGAGAGGGCCAGGTCCTCGGGGAAGAGCCTGGTGGCCTCGCGCAGCGCGTCGATGGCCTCGCTCGAACGGCGCGCGAGCTCCAGGCCCGTGACGAGGGCCATGCGCGTCTCGAGGTCGCCCGGGTCGCTGACCAGGGAGTACTTGAAGCGCGTGATCGCGTCGTCGAGGGAGCCGGCCCGCCGGTGCAGGTCGAGGCTGCGGGCGAGGAGGTCCTTGCGCAGCCAGTGTCCCTGGCGGAGCAGGGGCAAGGCCTCCTCGTAGGCGGCCAGGGCGCCGCGCCCGTCCTTGGCGCGCTCGTGCAGGTCGCCCAGCGTCGACAGGAGCTGCGCGGTGCGCGGCACGTCTCCCGCGGTCAACCCGCGGGCCCCCGCGAGCAGGTCGACGCCGTCCTCGGGGAACCCGGCGTCGGCCATCAGCGCAGCCACGTCGAGGAGCTCGTTCAGGTCCTCGGCCGCGAGGTCTGCGACGGCCCGGTAGGCGTCCCGTGCGCCGTCCTCGTTGCCCTGCATGAGGAATAGGTCGGCGCGCTCGAGCAGCAGCTCGCGCACGAGCTTGGGTTCCCTGGTCAGGTGCAGCGCGCCCTGCAGGGTCTCGAGCGCCTGGGCGGTCTGCCCCGAGCGCTGTTGAAAGCGGGCCATCAAGCGGCGCGCCTCGGCGGTGGGCGGATTGACGGCGCGCAGGTGGTCCGCGGCCTCGCGAAAGCGCTCGTCCTCTCCGAGGAGCCGCGCGAGCAGGATGCGCGCAGTCCCGGAGTCCTCGCCCTCCAGGACCTTGGCCTCGTACTCCGTGAGCAACTCATCGAACAGGCCGGCGGCGCGGGAATCATCGACCAGGCCGCGGAAGACCTTGTCGTGGTATGGCGAGCGCTCGAGGTAGGCGCGGAAGCGGTCGAGTCGTGCGGCCGCCGGGTCGTCCTGGCGCGCCCCCTGGGCAAGGGGCCCGAGGAGGATCAGCGCGAGAACCGGGGCAGCGGGGAGGCGCATGGGCTCAGGGTAGTGCACGGGAGAGGTCGGGTTTCGCCCTCGGCGCGATCCGACGCGGCGCCGGCGCGCCCGTCGCCGTCGATCCCGGCTTTCCCTCCCGCGCTTGGCCGGCCGCCAGCTGCCGGAGTACCCTCCAAGCCCCCCGGGAGAACCTGCATGACCTCCGCCGACCGCGTCGCCCTCGAGTCCAAGATCGCCTTCCTCGAACACACCGTGGACGAGCTCGGCGAGGTCGTGCTCGATCAGGGACGCAACCTCGAGCAGCTGCTGCAGAGGTTGGTGCGGATCGAGGCACGGCTGCGCGAAGGGGGCGGCGCGGGCGGGGACGAGGGGGATCCGCTCGAGGAACGTCCGCCCCATTACTAGCCGGATGATCCATCCGCCTGGGCTGACGATGCGCATCTGGCTCTGCTTCGCGATGCTCCTCCTGAACGGCGCCGCTGGCGCCCAGGAGCGCCCCAACGTGCTCCTGATCATGGCGGACGATCTCGGGGCCGACGAGCTGGGTTGCTACGGGCACCCGAGCCACGCGACCCCGCGCCTCGACGCCCTCGCGTCCGAGGGCGTGCGCTTCGAGACCTGCTGGACCACGCCGCTCTGCACGCCGACGCGCGTGCTGATCATGACCGGCCAGTACCCGCATCGCACCGGGTACTACAACTTCCTGGGTCGCGTGCATGCGCCCCTGCCGGAGTCGCCCCTCTACGACATCGGGTCGAAGACGACCTTCGCCGACGCGCTCGGGGATGCGGGCTACCGCACCGTGTGCGCGGGCAAGTGGCAGCTGACCGGTGGCGGGCAGACCCTCGTGCGCGACTGTGGCTTCCAGTCGAGCCGCGTCTGGATGTGGCTGCACCCCGTGCCCGAGGGCGCGAGCGGCTTCGGTTGGCAGTCCAAGGGCGTGCCCTCGCGCTTCTGGCATCCCGGCATCCTCGAGGACGGAGAGGTCCTGGCGACGACCGCGGACGACTACGGCCCCGACCTCTACGCGGACCACCTGATCGCGGCGTTTCGCACGCGCGGCGACCAGCCGCTGCTCGCGTACTTCCCGATGGCGCTGACGCACAAGCCGTGGGACCCGGCGCCGGACCCCGTGCGACCGGGCGAGAAGACCGAGCCGGGCCTCGCCACGAACGTGGCGGCGATGGACCGGGTGGTCGGGCGCTTGCTCGACGCCCTCGAGGAGACCGGAGAGGCGCGCCGCACCGTGGTGATCTTCACCGGCGACAACGGGACCCAGGGCGCCGGCAAGGCCACGGTCACCCGCATGGGGGCGCGCGTGCCGCTGCTCGTGCGCTGGCCCGGCGTGGCCGCGGCGGGGCGCGTGAGTCGCGGGCTGACCGACCTGTCCGACGTGTTCCCGACCCTGTGCGAGCTGGCCGGAGCGCCCGTACCGGAGGGTCACGAGCTCGACGGGGAGAGCCTCGTCACGCACCTGCGCGGTGGCGCGGATCGGCACCGCGACTGGATCCTGACCGAGCTCGGCGAAGAGCGCATGCTGCGTGACGGTGTGCACCGACTCACGCGCGAGCGCCGTCTGGTCGACGCTGCCACCGGTGAGCTGGCCACGGGCGAGGCTGCCCTCTGGTCCCAGCGCCGCTTCGCGCGCGTTTGCGCGAGCATGCCGGGCCCGCTGCAGACCCCCGGGCTGCGCCGACCCAAGCCCGAGAAGGAAGACTGAATCGATGCTCTCGGTGCGCTTCACCCTCGAGGAGCTCGACGCGCGGCTGCCCCGATGAGCGCGCCCCCGTCTGCGCCTTACCCGTCCACGCACTGGCGCGCCCTCGCCGACCGGTACCGCACGGACCTCTGCGAGGACACGCTGCCCTTCTGGTTGCCGGCCTGCGTCGCGCAGAACGGCGGCTTCGGGTGCTTCCTCGACCAGCAGGGTCGGCGCTACGACAGGGACAAGGGCGTCTGGCACCAGGGCCGCTTCACCTGGCTGCTCGGCACGCTCGCGCGCGAGGTCGAGCGCAGGAGCGAGTGGGTCGAGGCCTGCGAGCACGGCGTGCGCTTCCTGCGCGAACACTGCGTCGACCCGAGCGACGGGCGCTACTGGTTCCACCTCGACGGGGAGAACCGGCCCCTGCGCAAGCGACGCTACGTGTTCTCGGAGGCGTTCGCCGCCCAGGCGTTCGCCGCGCACGGCGCGCTGACCGGCGACGACCGTTCGGCGCAGGAGGCGTTCGACACCTTCGAGCGCATGACGCGCTACATGACCGAGCCCGGGCTGCTCCCCGCGAAGTCGACCGGTGTGCGCCCGCTCAAGGCGATCGGGCCGCCGATGATCCGCATCGGCGTGGCCCAGGCCCTGCGCGCCCTGGGTGACGACCCGCGCCTCGACGCGCAGATCGACCGCTGCGTGGAGGAGATCGAGCGCGACTTCGTCCACGCCGACCGTCAGGTCGTGTTCGAGGTCGTGTCGCCGGATGGCGCGTTCGTCGATTGCGTCGAGGGGCGCACCCTCAACCCGGGGCACGCGCTCGAGGCCGCCTGGTTCCTGTTCGAGGAGGCGCGCCACCGCGGCGGCGACGCGCCCCTGGTCGCGCTGGCGTGCCGCATCCTCGACTGGTCCTGGGGGCGCGGCTGGGATCCGGAGCACGGCGGCCTCCTGTACTTCGTCGATGTGCTCGGCCATCCGGTCCAGGAGTACTGGCACGACATGAAGTTCTGGTGGCCCCACAACGAGGCGGTGCTCGCGACCCTCATGGCCTACGCGGCGACGGGCGAGGAGCGCTACGCTGCCTGGCACGCGCAGGTCCACCGCTGGGCCCACGAGCACTTCGCCGACCCCGAGCACGGCGAGTGGTTCGGGTACCTGCATCGGGACGGGAGCGTGTCGAGCACGGCGAAGGGCAACCTCTGGAAGGGACCCTTTCACCTGCCGCGCATGCAGCTTCTCGGTTCGCGGGTGGCCGGTGAACTCGCGGAGGGCGGCGGGGGGTGAGGGGCGCTCTGCCTGGACCGGCACTTGCGATGCCCGCGCCGCCGCTAGAATCCGTCGCGCCGCTTCCGGCGTGCGACCCATGCGTATGACCAGCCCCCGAACGCTCCTGCTCCTCGCCCTGGCCTCGTTCCTGCCTGCCTGCGGGGACGAGCCCGGCGGCACCCCCGCCGGCGACGACCCGCCGGCGCACACCCCGGAGTTCGATTTCGCACCGGGCGGTCCGATCTCCGACGCGCAGCTGGCCGAGTTCCACGTCGAGCTGGACGTCTCCTTCAACGGGGCCCCCCTGGGCACGCTGGTCTTCGAGCTGTGGCCCACGCTGTCGCCCCGCTCCGTGCGCCGCTTCCTGCGGCACGCGGCGGAGCGCGCCTACGACCGCGCTCCCTTCCATCGGGTCGCGCGTGAGTTCATCGTCCAGGGCGGGGACCCGACGGGGACCGGGGACACGCTCAGTCCCTACGGGCTCATCCCGGCGGAGCTGAGCGCCGACCCGAGCTTCGACCACGGGTACGGGGTGCTGACGATGATCCCAGACTCGTCGATGCAGTTCTTCATCTGCGTTGCGGAGTCGCCGCGCGTCTGGGCGCTCGACGAGCAGCCCTTCTCCCGGCTGGGCAAGCTCACCGCGGGCGTCCCCACCCTGGAGCAGGTCGCCAACGTGCCGGTGGGATTCGGAGGGATGGAGGGCGAGCGCACGGCGCCGGTGGGCAAGCTCCTGCTCGAGAGCGTGCGCGTGGTGCGTGGCCCGGCGCCGACGGGGGAGCTCATTCGTCGGCCCCCGATCGATCTGCAGGGCCAGCCGGAGGTGGTCGCCGTCGAGCACATCTTCGTGACGTTCACGGACCGGTCCAACGACCCGGACCTGATCCGCAACCGGGTCGAGGCCCAGG
>JAQBVH010000350.1 GCA_027623615.1 Planctomycetota bacterium
CTCGGTGCACCTCAACGTGCTCTGGAAGCCGGCCGGCGCGGGTCTGTGGGACGACATGGGCAACGATCCGGGGCCCTACGCGCCCTCGGCCGTTCCCCTGCGCGCGATCATCGAGCGCGACACGCCCCCCTGGCCGTAGGCCCAATACCGCGTCAGTTTCCTCCGGCTCGCTTCCAGTCCCCCGAACGACCGCACGCCGACGGGGTCGAGGAGGGCTGGCCGGGGGAAAGTAACTGACGCCGTATGCCGGTTCGCGGAGACGGAAGGCGCATGTCTTGGATGCCCTGGACGAGCTTCCCTTGACGACGCGCCATCTTGACCGAGAATCGAACCCATGAAGCTGCTCACCCTCGCTGTGTTTCTGCTCGGCGCTCCGGTCCTCGCTTCCGACGTATTCGTCGTGGATCACACAGGCGGCGGGGACTTCACGGACCTGCAGTCCGCGGTGAACGCGGCGGCTGACGGAGACACCCTGCTCGTCAAGCAGGGCACCTACGGGACCCTCTCGATCGACGGCAAGGGCCTGACCGTGGCTGCGGACCTCGGTCACATCGTCTCGATCCTCGGCGGCAGCGTGGTGCGCAACACGGCGGCCGGCCAATCGGTCGAGCTCATCCGCCTGCGCCACGTGGGCGGATTCGCCGGGGGTGACCTCAGCGAGCATGGCCTGGTCTTCGAAGACTGCGCTGGCTCCGTACGTGTCGAGAGTTGCGTGATCAAGGGCTCGAACGGAAACCAGTACACGAGCGCGGGCGACGAGCACGGCGGCGACGGAGTTCACATCAGCGCCTGCGACGACGTCGCGTTGATGGGCTGCACCGTGTTCGGCGGCCACAGCGGCGAGACCTGGTCGTGCAGCAGCGGTCTCCAGAACCGCGCGGGCCACGCGTTGTTCGCCGAGCTGGACTCGCTCGTGACGGTGCACCAGAGCTCGTTCACGGCTGGGAATGCCAAGGACTACACGATCAACGAGATCGAGTGCGGCGGCCAGCAGGCCCACGGGGCTTGGCTGCGCGACTCGCGTCTCTACGGCGCCGGAACGGGCATGACGGGCGGCATGGGCGGCTCGGAAGGGCTCTGCTTTCTCGTGTTCCCCGGCGGCGACGGCCTGCGCGTCGAGGGCGCGACCGCCCACGTCGACCTTTTGGACATGACCCTCACGGGCGGACCCTCGAACGCGTGCAACGCGCCCCCCGGTCAGCCGCTGCGCTTGCTCGGCGGCGCGACCTCGAGCAATTGGCCCGGCCCCGCGCGCAGCATGACCTCGGAGTCCCCCGTGCGCGTCGGCGCGGGCCTGCCCCTGAAGTTCACCGCGCCTGCGGGCGAGACGGTGCTCCTGACCGTCTCCTTTGCGCCCGGCTGGCAAGACCGCATCCCGTTCAGCTACGGCCCCTGGCTCGGCGCAGGGCCTGGTTACGTCGGCGTCGTCGGCCAGATGCCCGCGAACGGGGTGCTCAACCGGACCTGGCCCGTCGGACCGATCCCGGGCGGGCTCGACAGCGAGGTACGCTACCTCCAGGCGCTGTTCCTGGGGCCCGGGCAGGGCTACCTCGGCAGCCCGAACACCGTGGTCGTGCTCGACCCGCAGTTCTGACTCAGCGACCGGCGCGGGCCGCGTCGATCCTCGCGAGGAGCTGCGCGGGCAGGCTCTGGAGGAGCTCCTCACCCGGGCTCCAGGTCTCGCCGGCGGTGAGTTGCTTGATGGTCGAGGCGGTCGTGCCATCGGGGTTCAGCACGAGCACCTGGCGCTCGAGTCCACCTCGACCGTCGAACGCGTAGAGCTCGTGGGTCGTGTGCACGTAGACGATCCAGGGCGCGGCGCGATCGTCGGCGACGTGGAATCCACCGCCGATGTCCGACCATTGGTGACCGGTCTCCAGCACGGTGGGGTTCGTGGAGACGATCCGGCGTGAGTAGGAGCAGTAGGGCCGCCCGTCCTTCTCCAGAACCTCGACCGTGAGCGGCCCGGAGCGCAGCGTCCCGGTGGCGGAGAGCTGCATGCCGACCGGTTCGGGGATCGTGGTGAGCGAGGGGATGTCGTCTTCAGCGGGAGCGGGGGTCGTGGTCGAGGTCTCGACCGACGCGCCCTCGGACCTGGTCTCGACCTTCAGGTCACACGCGGCCAAGAGGAGCAGCGAGCAGGGGAGGATGCGGTGCGTGGCGGCAGTCTACTCGTCGCGTGAGCACGCGCTCTGAGGAGATCGGCAGGCAGGGGTGGATCAGCGCCAGCGCGCGAGCCACTCCGCGACGAACACTGCCCGGGCGGCCGAGATCTCGACCTGCGCTGAGCGCAGCTCGACCTCGACACGCGCCAGTCGCGCAGCCGCTTCGTCCTCCTCGCCCAGGAGTTGATAGGCCCGCGCCTCGATCAAGGTCAGCAGGGGATCCGGACGCGAGCCCATGCGGTTGCGAGCCAGTCCGGTTCGGGCGAGGGCCACCCCGGGCGCACCCCGCGCCAGCTCGACCACCGCGGCGAGGGTCGGGGCCGCGGGGCGCTCGGCGCGCTGCAGCTCGAACTGGCTGAGGAAGTTCTCGACCTCGTCGGCACGCGACGGATCGCGCAGCACGATGTCCGCCCACGACTCCACCAGATGCCGCGAACGGAAGCGGTGAACGCAGACGAGCGCAGCGCGATCGGTCAGGCTGGCGAGGGCCCCGTCGATCGCGGAGACCGAGACGAGCGGCCCGCCGAGCTCGGCCTCGAGCGCGCGCTGCCCGGCCTGCTCCCAGCGTGCGCGGGCGCGCAGGGCCTCGCGCTTGCTCCTGGTCGTGCGCGTGCCCCACGTCCAAACGTTCGCGTCCGAGTCGACGGGGCTGGAGCGGCGTTCGCGGCTGTGAACTCGTCGAGGTAGTAGGCGAGGTGCTTGTCGCTGACCGCCCCTTGGTGGGTGCCCAGCAGCCACCGCTCGAGGGGATAGTCGATCCCTCCAGCGGGGTGGCCGCCCACCACTACATCCTGTGGTCACGAGAGCGAAGTGGATAGCCCCTTCGGCGGGAAAGCCTGGGCCCGGCTCCTCAGCGACCGAGCTCGACGACGATCGCGTCCGCGAGCCGCTCAGCTGCTCCCGGGGCGTGGCCCAGGAACAGGGACGGTTCGGCGAGCTCGAGCTCGAGCAGCAGCGGCCGCCCGGGGCCGGGGACGAGGTCGACCCGGGCGTAGGTCAGCCCGTCCGCAGCGAAGGGCAGCGCCGCGAGCACCTCCAGCGCTGCGCTGCGCTCCTGCGCGCTCGCCTCGCGCGGACCGATGTCCTCGGCCGCGTACAGCCCCTGCACGAGCTGGACCTCGTCCCTGAGGATCGGACCCTTGCGGATCGCGTGGCTGAAGGTCCCGTGGAAGAACACGAGCGCCGTCTCGCCGCCCTCGTCGATCTGCTCCAGGTAGGGCTGCAGCATCACCACGCGGCCCTGCGCGAGCAGGCGCCGCACGTGCGCCTCGAGTCCCGCGCCATCGTCGCGGTAGCGCGCGGTGTCGAGCGCCCCCGAGGACACGGCCGGCTTGACGACCCAGTCCCCAGCGGCGGGCAGGTCGACCCGCTCCTGGGGTGTGAAGAATCGGGTCGGGACGATCGGCGCGCCGCCGCGCTCGAGGTCGAGGAGGTAGCGCTTGTCCGTGTTCCAGCGCAGCACCTCGGCCCGGTTGACCAGGCGCGTGGCGCGCGCGACGCGCTGCGCCCAGTCGAGGAACGCAGCGCGTCGGCGGGCGGCGTCCCACACGCTGCGGACCACGACCAGGTCGAAGCCGGACCAGTCGACCGCGGGGTCGTCCCAGATGACCGGCCCCGCGTCGACGCCGCGCGCGCCGAGGGCGGCGCGGAGGGCCGGGCCGTCCTCGTCGAGCTGGGGGAGCTCGGGTGCGGTCGCCAGGGCGACCCTTGCGGCAGCGTCGGCCATGGGGCCGAGGATCTTACTCGTCCGACGGGCCCGCTTCCTCTGCGCGATCCGCGTCGTCGGCGAGGGCGACCAGCGCGTCGAGGTCCTCGGCCGGGGCGCCCAGCACCTTGAGCGCCTTGGCGAAGCGCGCGCGGCGGACCTGGGTGCGCGCCGCCTCGATGTCGAGCTCGCGCGCGGCCTCGATCGTCAGCAGCAGGGGATGGTCGAGGGTCACGCCCCGGTCCTGGAACGGTTCGACGCCCGGCTCGGCCATGGGCCAGGCGCTGTGCTGGATATGGGATCCGTCCGAGGCCACGCAGCGCTGCACGGCGGCCTCGGCGCCGAGGGTGCGTCCGCCGATCACCTCCGCACGGCCCGCGTCGCGCAGGATCCGCGCGGCCCACTCCCCTCCGCTCGCCACCTGGTCGTCGACGATCACGACCACGGGGGCGCCGTAGCGCGGCGAGCGTGGCACGAGCACACGCTGCGCGCCGTCCGCGTTGCCCCACTGGTAGCTCACGCGCTCCTCCAGGAAGTGGGACAGGAACGGATCCGAGGCACCGACGACCCCGCCGCCATTGCCCTGCACGTCGAGGATCAGGCCCTCGGTGTCGAGCAGACCCTGCAGGTGCTCACGCAGGATCGGCGTCATCTTGCCCGCAGGCCCGAGCGTGGCCCGGTCAGGACTGAAGGTCTTTACGCGCAGGTACCCGATCGACCCGACGCGGCCACTGACGATCCAGCGTTCGCCGAAGTGACTCCTGGGCGGGGGCAGGTTGCAGACCTTCGGGCGCGGGACGATCTCGTCGGTCTCGCTGCCGTCGGGCCAGCGCAGGCGGAGCTCGAGGTCCGTCCCGAGCGGACCGGCCACGAGGACCACGGTGCCGCAGCCCAGCGGCGTCCCTCGGACCGAGACGATCTCCGGGTAGGCGCGCGA
>JAQBVH010000351.1 GCA_027623615.1 Planctomycetota bacterium
CGGCGCGCCACCCAGGCCATGAGCAGGGCCGCGACGGCGAAGCGCGCAGCGGCCGAGGTGAAGGGCGGCAGGTCGTCGAGTCCCTCAGCGATGACCACCCACGTGCTGCCCCAGATGGCGCACATCAGAGCCACCGACAGGAGCAGGATGGCGCGGCTGGGAGGACGGCTCGACACGATGGCGGGAACCATAGCCGTCCGCACCCCATCGCAGTCGGCGCGAAGCCCGAATGCGGACGAGGGTGCACCGCGCTGTCACGCAACACCCGACCGAGCGCGGGCCGTCTCAGGCCATGCGCGAGTCGGCGTTCAGGCCAGCGGTCTCGAGGTACGCGCTCACAGCTCGCTGCTGCAACGCACGGCGCTCGCGCGTCCGGTCGACGAGGTCCCGGGCCTCCCCTTCGCGCAGGTCGCGCACCTGTTGGGCCGCCAGCGCCGCCTCAAGCCGACCCTCTGCGGGCGGCGTGTGGGTCGCGAGCAGGCTGACCAGGTCCGTGGTCGCCTCGCGGACCTGGAGGAGGCGCTGGCTGTCCTGGTGCTCGGGAGCCTGCCCGATGGTGTCACGCTGCCCGGCGCGCCGGTTGTCGGCGCGCAGTCGTTCGACCAGCTCATCCCTGCGGTCGACGGTCTCCTCTGGGACCTCGACCGACTGCGCTGCCGGGGATGCCGCTTGGCCCCCGGTCCCCTGCCTCGATGTCGTAGGCGCGCGGCAGACCCTGGCAACGGGTTCCGGACGTGCGCCTCCGCCCCCTACGGACGCGATGCGTTGCATGACACCCCCATGCCATGGCCTGACTTACCAGGCGGGGGATCGGCCAGCCGCAGGCTGCGTCTTCAACTCAAGCCGAGATTCCCTCGACGACGCCTTCGGGAGGGCTCGTCGTGTCCCGGCCGAGGACCCAGCGCGCCGCGGCGTGAAGATCGTCGAGCACCAGGTAGAGACAGGGCACGAGCAACAGGGACACCGCTGTCGCGAAGAGCACGCCGAACGCCAGGGAGATGGCCATCGGAATCATGAAGCGCGCCTGCAGGCTGGGCTCGAGCATCAGGGGCGTCAGGCCGGCGAAGGTGGTCAACGAGGTGAGCAGGATCGGGCGGAAGCGGTTCACCCCGGCTTCGCGCACGGCGACCAGGATTGGCACCCCGTTGCGTCGCACCCGGTTGATCGCGTCGACGAGGACCAGGTTGTCGTTCACGACGACCCCCGCCAGCGCGATCATGCCGCACATCGAGAGCACGTTCAGGTCCATGCCCACGAGCCAGTGCCCCAGGAAGGCGCCCACCATCCCGAAGGGGATCGCGGTCATCACGATCAACGGCTGCAGGTAGGACCGGAACGGGATCGCCATCAGGGCGTAGATCGCGAGCAAGGCGAGCACGAAGTTCGACAGCAGGCTCGAGAGGGTCTCCGCCTGCTCCTTCTGTTCGCCCTCGAAGCTCCAGCTCACCTGGGGGTGGGCCAGGACCAATGCGGGCAGGACCTCACCGGTCAGGGAGGAGCGCACGTCGTTGGCGTCGCCCTGCTGGGCGTCAACCTCGGCGGTCACGTTGAGGGTGCGCCGGCCGCCCGTGCGGTTGATCGTCGGATACGCCCGGCCGTCGTCGGCGCGGGCGACCGTCTGGAACGGCACCTCTCGGCCACCGGGGAGCCGCACACGCATCGTCTCGAGGGACTCCAGGCTGCGCCGCGTCTCCGCGGGGAAGCGCAGCATGACCTTGACCTCCTCCTGGCCGCGCTGGACGCGCTGGACCTCCTCGCCGAAGAACGCCTGGCGCACCTGCCGGCCGAGATCGGCCAGGGTCAGACCGGAGGCCTCCGCCTCGGGCAAGAGCGACAGGACGAACTCGCGCTTGCCGGCCCGGAAGGAGTCGCTCACGTCGTAGACGCCCGGGTAGCCGGCCAGGGTCTGCTTGAGCTCCTCGGCCGCCCGCTCCAGTGCGTCCACGTTCTCCGCGGACAGCTGCACGTCGATCGCGGCGCCCGCGCCCATGAGCTCGGCGGTGAAGCTCATCTCCTCGGCGCCGGGTATCGCCCCGGCCTTCTCGCGCCAGCGACGCACCAGCTCATCCGGCTCGGGGCCGACTCGCTCCTCCGAGGGGACCAGGGCGATGTGCACCTCGCCCAGGTGCCCACCGGTAGGGTTGCGGGAGACGCCGCCCGCGATCTGTCGCTGGGCAGCACGCCAGGGCTGCTCGCCGACCGAGGCAAGCATGTGCAGGATCGGCCGCGCGCCGTACTCCGCCTCGACCTCGTCGGCGACCAGCTTGGCCGCTGCTTCGATCGTCGCGACCGCCTGCCTGGTGACCGACGCGGGGGTGCCGAGAGGCATGGTCACCTGACAGGCGATGTCGTCGGCCGGGAGCTTGGGGAAGAAGCTGAACTTGAGCACGCCGCCGAGGGCCATGCCGCCCGTGAGCAGGACCACGCCGACGGCCGCGGCGACGGTGAGGTAGCGGTTGCGCAGGCAGAGCGCGGCGACGGGCCGATAGACGACCTCGGCGAAGCGCTCGAGCCCGCCCGAGAAGAGCCCCTGGAAGCGGCCCCAGAGCCGGCCGATCCGGCTGCTCGCAGGCTCGGCCGAGGCGTGCACGAGGTGCGCCGGAAGGATCAGCTTCGACTCGACCAGGGAGAAGAGCAGGGTCGGGATCACGACCAGCGGGATGACGCGCCAGATCTTGCCGGTCAGCCCATCGAGCCCCGCCATCGGCGCGAAGGCGGCCACCGAGGTGAGGACCGCGAACGTGACGGGGACCGCGACGTCGCGCGTGCCGCGAATGGCCGCCAGCTCACCGGTCTCGCCGCGCTGGATGCGCTGGAAGACCGACTCCCCCACCACGATCGCGTCGTCGACCACGATGCCGAGCACGATCAGGAAGGCGAACAGCGACAGGAGGTTGATCGAGAGCCCGAGCACGGGCATCAACAGGAACGTGCCCAGGAACGACAGCGGGATCCCGAGCGTCACCCAGAACGAGAGCTTGAAGCGCAGGAACAGGGTCAGCACGAGGAACACGAGCAAGAGCCCCTGCCAGCCGTTCTTGACCAGGGTCTGCAGTCGTCCCCTGAGCATGCGGCTGTCGTCGCGCCAGGTCGTCAGCTCGACGCCGTCGGGCAGGCGCTGCTCCGCCAGGGCGACGTAGTCCGCCACGTCGCGACCGATCTTCAGCGCGTTCTGGTCCCCCACCCGGAAGACCTGCAGGATCACCCCGGGCAGGCCGTCGAAGTGCGCGGCCTGGTCCGTCTCGGCGAAGCCGTCGTCCACCCGGGCCACGTCGCCGAGCACCAGCCGCGTGCCGTCAGGCCGGGAGCGGATCGGGAGCGCCGCGAACTCGTCTCCCTCGTAGGCCTGACCGACCGTGCGCAGGAGCACCTCGCCTCCTTCGGTGCGGACAGCGCCGCCCGGGAGGTCGAGCGACGAGCGACGCACGGCCGCCGTCACCTCGTCGAAGGTCAATCCGTGGCGCTGCATGGCCGCCTCCTCGAGCTCGAGCGAGATCTCGTCGGGCCGTGCGACTGTCATGACCACCTGGGTGATCCCGTCGATCGCGAGCAGCTCGTCCCGGGTGCGCTCGGCCAGGCGCTTGAGGGAGCGCTCCTCGGCCTGCCCGTAGACCGCCACGTTGATCACCTGAGCGCGCGGAACGAACTCGCTCACGATCGGCTTCTCGGCGTCCGTCGGGAAGCTCGTGATCGCGTCGACCCGAGCCTTCACGTCGCTGAGCACGTCGCGCAGGTTGGCGCCACGCAGCAGCTCGACCGACACCGTGCCCGCGCCCTCCGCCGCGATCGAGGACACGCGGTCCACGCCGGGCAGACCGTCGAGTTCCTCCTCGATGCGCTTGCAGATGCTGCGCTCGACCTCCTCCGGCGCGGCGCCCGGGTAGGGCACCGAGACACTGACGATGTCCGGCGAGAACTCCGGGAAGACCTCGTAGGTCAACTTGGGGATCGTCATCGCGCCGCCCGCCATGATCGCGACCATGAGCACGTTGGCCGCGACGCGGTTGCGAACGAACCAAGGGATGACGCCGCGCAGCTCGTCCTTCACTGCGAGCCTCCGTTCGGGCTGGGCTGCGAGGAGTGCCCCGCTGCCTCGGCGTCAGCCCCCGGTGTCTCGGACCCCGGCGCCTCTGCTGCGGGCGCGGGCTCCGGCTCGCGGACCGAGCCGTCCGGGAGGACCACCCGCACGCGCATCCCGTCCACCGGAGCGGCCAGGGGGCTGAGGCACACCCCGTCCCCGGCCGCGAGGCCCGTGAGGATCTGCACCCGCTGCTCGTCCCGCCAGCCGAGCGTGACCTTGCGGAAGCGCAGCACACCCTTGGAGTCGACGACGAAGACCAGGCTGCCGGCGCGTAGGGCGTCCCGGGGCAAGAGGATCGCCTCCTCGACCGCGCGCCCGGTCAGCGCGACGTCGACGAACAGACCCGGCATCAAGGGAGCGCCGGTCGCAGCGGCGGCTGCTCCGTAGGGATCCTCGACACCGACGATGAGCGTGACCATGCGGCTCGTCCCGTCGACCTCGCCCTCCATGCCAAGCACGCGGCCGGTCCACGAGCGCGCCGCGCCGGCGAACATGGTCGTGATCGTCGCGCTGGGTCCGCCCTCGAAGCGCCCGTAGCCAGGGAGGTCGAGGTAGGCCAGATCGCCGTCGACCAGGGGTACGCGCACCTCGGCGAGGTCGCTCGAGAACAGGTCCGCGAGCACCTGCCCGCGCGCAACCAGCTGGCCGTCGGAGACGCTCTCGGAGCGCACGCACCCTGCAAACGGCGCCAGGATCTTGGCGCGATCCACATCACGCT
>JAQBVH010000352.1 GCA_027623615.1 Planctomycetota bacterium
GAGCCGCACGAGGGTGAAGTAGACGGTCGATCCGGTGCCGAGCCCGACGATGCTGTTGGTCTCGACCATGTCCGCGGCCCGGCGGCCGGCGACTTCCTTGGGGTTGCTCATGGTGGGCGTTGGTGCGGAGGCCCGGTCATTGTGCCGAGCGCGAGGGCAGCTTGCCCCCAGAATCGCAACCGCCCCGGCACCTCGAGAGGCGCCGGGGCGGTGAAGGATTGGCAGTCCCTGGGCTACTCGGCTCCGGGGTCGCCGCTGTCCACGTCGCCCTCTTCGCCCTTGGGCGGAGGGGCGCTGATCCTCGCAGGTGCGCTGTCCCAGCTGGCGTTCAGCCAGTCGATGAAGTCCTCGTCCGAGAGGGCTGCACCCTCGTAGCGCCCGCCGTGCATCTCGCCCGTGCTCGGGTCGACCACGACGTAGATCGGCTGAGCTCGTGACTGCACCATCTCGAGTTCGCGCTCTTCGTTCTCCTTGTAGTCGACGTGGAGACGCGCCTCGACAAACCTGTCTCGCAGCAGCTCGGCGACCGCCGAGTGATGGAAAGTTCCCTCTTCCATCTTGCGGCAGTTCACTCAGGTGAAGCCGGTGAAGTTCACCAGGACCAGTTTTGATTCGTCCAGAGCCCGCTGCAGCGCGCCGTCCCAGTCGTCCTTGATGACGACGTGCAGGTCCGGGTCGCCCTCCCACCAGTTCTCGTACGGCGGAAGCAGCGGGGTCATGATGAAGTTGTCGAGCCGGTTGCCCGGCACCCCGTACCCGCAGTACAGGCCGAACACCATGCTGAGGACGCCCGCGTAGATCTGCCGTCCTCCTCGGGCTCCACCCGCGGCCCGCGTGGCGAGCGCCTTGCGCACCAGGTAGACGCCAGCGGCGATGAAGATCACACACCAGGCGATCAGGAACACCTCGCGGCTGACCAGGCCCCACTTGAGGACGATGTCCGCGTTGGAGATGAACTTCAGTGCGGCCGCCAGCTCGACGTAGCCGAGGAACACCTTGAGGGTGTTCATCCACTCGCCCGCCTGGGGCATGGCCTGCATCTTGCCCGGCACGAGCGACAGGAAGACGAACGGCGTGGCCATCGTCAGGCCGAACACGCCCATGCCGAGGATGACCCGCAGGTAGTCGCTCTCGCCACCCGTGGCCGCCGAACCGAGCAGCGTACCGACGAAGGGCGCGGTGCAGGTGAACGAGGTGACGACCAGGGTGGCGCCCATCAAGAACACCCCGATGTAGCCGCCGGACATGGCCGCCTTGCTGGCCATGTTGTTCAGCGCGGCCGGGGGCTGGAGATTGACCCACCCGAACAGCACGAACGAGAAGAACAGGAACAGGCTGCCGATGACCAGGTTCGTCACCCAGTGCGAGGCGAAGGGGACGATCACGGGCGCGAAGACCAACCCGATCAGGATGAACACGGCGACGATGCCCAGGCCGTAGGTGATCGACAGGTTCAGCACCTTTCCGCCCCGCGCCTCGGCCTGCTTCGTGAAGAAGGAGATCGTGATCGGGATCATCGGGTAGGTGCAGGGCATGAGCAGCGTGAACAGCCCCCAGCCCACCGCCGACAGGAGGAACTTCCAGAGGGAAGACTCCTTCTTGGTCCCGTCGAGTTCGCCGCTGCCCCAGGTCTTGACCTGGAAGTACTCGTCGTCGCCCTCACCTTCCGACTCGACCTCGACGGTCTTGGCCGGATCGCACATCCGGTCGTCGCAAACCTGATACGTGAACTCGACGTAGATTTCGGCGCCGTCGGGGTCGTCGACGATATCGCCCTCGACGCTGATGATGAGCCGGTCCTTGTGCTGCCAGTACCAGGGCGAGCCGTCCTCGGTGTCCTTGCGCTTCGGCTTGGAGTAGGTCGGATCACCCCATTCGATCGCGTAGCTGTCGTCGCGCACCTCGATCGTCGTCGGCGTCGCCGGGCCGAAGTCGGGGTGGCCGAGGTCGGAGTCGTTGGGACCGTTGTAGAGGTAGTAGCTCTCCTTGATGTCGACGACGAGGACCAGCTTGGCGCGGTTCGCCTCCTCGTCGATGCGGACGTAGAGCCTCGGGGTGACCTTGTCGAAGACCGGGCCGCTCGGGCCGAAGGGATCGATCGAGGGTCCGCCCTCCTGGCCACCAGGGAAGGTCATGATCGGCGGACCGACCTCGGCCGGGGTCGTGTTCTCGGGCTCGGCTCCTCCGGGTTGCGCAACGTCGGGTGCCGTGTCGCCCGGGTCCTCGATCGGCGCCGCCGCGGGAACTGCGCCGAGGGACGCCGGCCACCCCTCCCAGTACTTGTCCTTGCCCGCGTCCTTCGCCTCGACCGTCTCGAGGTAGTCGATGCACAGGCCGGTCACGTTCGAGCAGGTCAGGCCGGCCAGGCTCAGCTCGTCGTCGGCGCTCGCACCCTCGCTCGTGTCGCCCGTCGCGTGCAGCACGATCAGGCCCGTGTGGTAGTTGTACGTGTACTTCCCGAGGAACTCGTCGTCGACCTTGCCGACGTGCGGCTCGGGGACCTCGACCGTCCAACCCGTGCCGTCGGCCCCGAACGTCACCTGGAGCGGCTTGCCGAAGTCGCTGCCCGGGTCGGTGTGGTAGAGGTACCAGTCGGACGTGATGCGCACGACCACGGCGGCGTGGACCTTGTCGCCCTGCACCCGCTGGTAGTAGGTGGCACGCGCCTGGTTCCCCTGGGCCCCGGCCGCCGGAGCGAACAGCCCTGCCAGGGCGAAGAAGATGGATAGGACTCGCAGCATCGTGGATTGGCGTATCGAAGCGGGATCGATCGACCCCGAATCCTACCCGGAGGCAGGTTCGTCCGTGGCGCTGGGGGGCCCGGACGACGCGGGGTTCACGTGGACCGCGACCTCTACGACCCCTTTCTCCCCGCGTGTGACCGCGCTCTCCACTTCATGGGCGATTTCGTGTCCCTTACGGACCGACAGTTCGCCGTCCACGCTGATCTCCATGTCGACGCGGACGTGGGCTCCGAGGGGATGCACGTCGACTGCTTGGATCTCCACGACGCCCTCCACCGGCAGCGCGAGCGCGCGAATGCGCGCGCGCATGTGCGGGTCCGGGACACGGTCCATCAGCACGTCGTACCCGGCCCGCACGCTCTCCCAGCCCATGATCGTCACGAGCACGCCGATGAGCGCGGCGACGACGGGCTCGGCCTGGCCGAAGCCCGTGAGGGACAGGACCAGCGCGACGACCACGAGCACCCCGGTCAACGCATCCGCCGAGTTGTCGCGCGAGAGCGCGAGCAGCGACTGGCTGTGCAGCTCGTCCCCCGTCCGACGGGTGATCCGCGCGAGCCAGAGGTTCACGCCGATGGAAGCGACCGCCGTACCGAGGGCGAGGGTGGCGGCGCCGCCAGAGTAGGCAGCGGTCCTCATCGACAGCGCCTCCCAGAACACCTCGAGCCCCACGCCGATCAGCATGAGCCCGACCAGGCAACCCGCCACGGCCTCCGCCTTGCCGTGGCCGTAGTGGTGGTCCTCGTCCGCGGGCATCCCCGCCCAGCGGAACGACAGCCAGGCCACGGCGCCCGTGGCCAGGTCGCCCAGACTGTGCACGCCATCGGCCGTCAAGGCCGGGGAGCCGGTGAGGAAGCCCGCGACGAGCTTGCCCACGGCCATCAGGCCGTTGCCGACCAGGTTCGTGCGATGGGCCTGGTGCCCTCCGAAACGCGGGCTGGGCTCTTGGGTTCGGGACATGGCAACAACCCCACCAGTTCGGGGCGGATCGCGCCGACAGTCTATGCTGGAACCGGCCCCCGCTTCCTACCCCCTCCCGTTGGAGGATGGACCCATGCAACGCGCGCTGATCGCCATCCCTCTCGCCCTTTGTACCGGCTTCGGTGCTGGCCTCCTGCCCGCCGCGCAGGATCCTGATGACAAGCAGAGTCAGGATCCGCCCGAGGAGGTCGTCGTCGATCCCGACGAGGTCGCGAACGAGGACGAGGAGATCGAGCGCGACATCTTCGGCCGCGTGAGGACCAAGCCGCGGCTGCCTGGCGAGGAGTCGAACTCCATGCAGGGCATGTGGCAGCTCGTCGCCATGGAGCTCGAGGGCTACCCCGACGAGGGCCTGACCCCCGTCGGGTTCCTGCTCATCGGCGAGGCGTTCCTCGCCTTCGAGCTGCAGGCCTACTACTCCGACGACGTCACCGACGACGATCCCTGGGAGGACGGCTACCAGACCTTCATGGCGGAGTACGAGGTCATCTCCGGGCAGCAGCTGATCTGCACGTCGCTGATCGGGTCGTACCTCGACGAGGAGGAGGACGTCCTCGACTACGAGCCCCCCGGCATCGTGCGCGAGTTCACGATCGAGCGCACGGGCAAGCTGCTCACCCTGCGCTTCGGTGACGACGATTGGATGACCTTCGGCAAGCGCGAACCCACCGGGTCGCGGCTCCAGGATCTCTACGGCCGTGACCGCGGCACGCGCACCAAGCTGGGGCCCGACATCTACGGTCGCGAGAAGGCCAAGGAAGAGCTCGGCGCCCACGGCAAGAAGCGCGACCGCAAGGACGACTAGCTAGTGGTGTGATTCACTCTTATGCGGCATATCGATCGGCCCGTCGGTAATGCCCCATCAGAGTGAATCACACCACTAGAGCCCCCACGCGGCCCAGGGCCGAGGACGCTGGCGCGGCGCCCGAGGACATCCTCGGCGCCGCGTCAATCGTTGGAGCGGGCCTTCTGCGGCCGTCTGCGAGGTTTTTTCGCCACTGCAGAACCCGTTTCGACCGCGGCGGCGTTCCCATGGTGCTGCGCCCAGGTTGTCGCCTTCGCCACGGG
>JAQBVH010000353.1 GCA_027623615.1 Planctomycetota bacterium
TTGCAGGCCGCCCTGAGCCGCTTCCGCGCCGGCAAGACGATGAGGAGCCAGTGATGGGCAAGGCGAGTTGGGTCGGGATCCTGTTGGCGCTGGGCGCCTGCGGAGATGATGGGTTCGAGGACGCGATCGAGGGGCCGCGCAACGTCCTGTTCGTGATCACGGACACCCTGCGCGCGGACAAGCTGGGCTGCTACGGGAACGACAGGCGACTCACGCCCTACCTCGACGACTTCGCGGCGCAGGGCCTGCGCTTCGCGAACGCGAGCTCCCACGCGCCGTGGACGATGCCGTCGATCGCGACGATGCTGACGGGGCTGCACCCGAAGGAGCACGGGGCGGGCGGGCGCATCCTCGACAACGGCAAGGGAGACTTCCGAGGCCTCGCCGAGGGGGTCACGACGCTACCGTCGGTGTTCCGCGACGCGGGCTACCGGACCCACTGCATCGGGAACGTGGCGTGGCTGTCGGATGGGTTTCAAGTGACCCGTGGTTTCGAGACTCGGGACGTCGACGCACCCGCGAGCAACATCGAGGTGCGTACCGCGACCGAGACCACGGACCTCGCGCTGCAGTGGATCGATGCAAACAAGGAAGGGCCGTTCTTCTTGCTCGTCCACTACTTCGATCCTCACGCGGTCTACGACCCGCCCCGCGCTTTTCGTGAGCGGTTCGCCCTCGGTCCAGACCAACGCAACGACGTCTTCAAGTTCCCGCGCCGCGCCGAGATGATGGCCATCCGACGTGGCGAGATCTTCCCCCCGAAGCAGATCCTCGAGCGAGCCGAGGCGCTGCACGACGGCGAGATCGCCTACATGGACTCTGAGCTGGGGCGACTGTTCGCCGAGCTCACACGCCGCGGGCTCGACGGCTCCACTGTCGTCGCGTTGACCGGCGATCATGGGGAGGAGTTCCTGGAGCACGGCGGATTCGAGCACGGGCACCAGCTCTACCAGGAGATCACGCACGTGCCGCTTCTTCTGCGCGCCCCCGGCCTCGAGCCGGGAGTAGACGATCGGGTGGTGGGTCATGTCGATCTGGCGGTGACCCTCTGCCAGCTCGCTGACCGCGCGCCGGCTGAGCAGTTCCTGCAGTCTGGTCGGAGCTTGATCGATCGATCCACCGGTAGCCGGCCGATCCTGGCTCACGGCAACATGTGGGCCGCGCCGCTCACCTCCCTTCGCGATGGGAACGAGAAGCTGATCAAGCACGGCGACGGGCGCTACGAGCTTTACGATCTGTCCACGGACGCGACCGAGCTTGTCAACCTCGCCGCGGCCAGGCCCGATCGTGTGGAGGAGCTCGCTGGGAGACTCGAGGCGCTCGAGCGCTACATGAACAGCCTGGCCAGGGGCGAGAAGGTGCAACTCTCCGCTGCGGATCAGATCAGCCTAGAGGCGATGGGCTACAGCAACGGGCTCGAAGACGAGGACGAATAGCGTCCAGCGCCGGGCACCTAGCGCACCCTCCCCCGTAAGGAAATGAGGCGTCCCAGGCTCGCCCCGCGCATGGAGCCTTGCCGCGGGTCCTCGGACCCGTTCTCGTAGGGGTCTGCAGGCCCCTTCCCCTCCCCGCCAGCCTCCCCAGTCGGTGCCCATGTCCCGTCGTCTCCTGACAGGTTTGCTGCTCCTCGTTCTCGCTGCCGTCGTCGGCAGCGCCTGGTGGGCTACCGGTGGCGGAACCAAGCAGCTCCCGGGCCCTGGCATCGCGGGACCCTCAGCTCCCGGAAAGTCGGGCGCCCCGATCTCGCGCGGCGGGACCAGGCTGACGGCCGACGACCCGAACCAGGAGACGGCGCGTCAGGCTGGTCGTGAGCTCGCCGAGGCGGGTCCGAGCGAAGGCGTCGCCTCGATCCGCCGGCCCCGCTGGGGTCGACCCCGGGACGCGGTCTGGGTCACGGGTCGGGTCGACCTGCCCAAGGGCACGCCCCCCGGCGAGGTCGTGATCGTGGAGGCCGAGGGCTCGGCCTTCCCCAACGATCCCGAGGGCGGCCGCTGGCACCGCGTGCGCATCGACGACGAGGGCAACTTCCGCGTCGCGTTCGCGCCCAAGACGCGCTACGGCCGCATCAACCTCGCGGCGCGCTACGTCTACCTCGAGGAGCGCATCAAGGTCGAGCTCTTCGACCCCGAGAACCACAACGACATCGTCATCACGCCCAAGCTCGGCGGCCTGGTCATCGCGACCGTGCTCGCGCCGCGCCACGCCGCCTTCGACGCGGACCCCCTCGAGGGTGTGACCGTCGCAGGCGCCAAGGGCAGCGGCTTCGGCGGCGACGAGCGCGACGGCTGGTGGACGGGCCGCGAGGGCGAGTACGAAGTCGGGGGCCTGGCCCCCGGCGAGGGCTACTCGATCGAGGCCCGCTCGCCCCTGTGGGCCAATGGTCGCACCAAGGACGTCGAGGTGCGCGAAGGTCAGATCACGAACGTGTCGGTCAAGCTGTCGCTCGGCGCGCAGCTGAGTGGCAAGGTCGTCGACGAGCTCGGGAACGTGGTGACGGGCGGCGAGGTCATTGCGGTGCCACGCGGGCAGGGCGGGGGAGGCATGCCTTTCCGGGGTGCGACGGCCCTGGCCACCTCGGATGCGGCCGACGGCACCTTCGAGCTGCGCGGCATACCTGAGGCCGAGATCGAGCTCGTCGCGAGCGCCAACGGCTACCTCGACGGCAAGCTCGAAGTCGGCGAGGTCGGGGACGGCACCGAGCGCAACAGCTTGACGATCAAGGTAGACAGCGGCGGCAAGCTCTCGGGCATCGTCAAGTGGCCCTCCGGTGCACCCGCGGAGGACGCGATCGTCCGCGTCGTGCAGAGCAGCACGATGGCGGGACGCTTCGGGATGGACCGGGTGCGCGGGGAGGTCAAGGTCGGTGCGGACGGCGCCTTCTACTTCAGCGGCCTCGAGCCGGATCAGCCCTGCAACATCGCGGCCACCGCAATCCACCCCGACCAACGCCCCAAGCCCGGCAGCAAGGTCAGCCTGCTGCTCTCGAAGAAGACCCCGCTCTGGATCGCTACCCTCGAGAAGGTCGACCCGGGCGCGCCGCCGCTCGAGCTCGAGCTCGGTCCGGGTGACGTCCTCTCGGGAAAGTGTGTCGACGACGCGGGTGAGCCTCTGCTGCACTTCGCGGTGCTCGCCTCACCGGCGGGTTCTTCGATGCTCAGTTCCAGCTCCCGCAAGCCCGTGCGCGGCCGCTTCCGGGACGAGGGCGGCGAGTTCCACCTCAAGGGCGTCCAGGCCGGTGAGTGGGAGGTCAAGGTCTCGGCGCCCGGTCACACCGACTCCGAGCGCCGCCGCATCGACGTGCCCTACGACGGTGAGCTCATCTTCAACCTGTCGCGCACGGCCTCGATCACCGGCTCGGTCTACGGGCCCCGCGGTGAGTTGTCGCCCGGCGCGCGGGTGTGGGCGGAGCACGGCGGCGGCAAGTCGACGAACGCGACCGCCGACAAGGACGGCCTGTTCGATCTCGGCCGGCTCTACCCCGGCGAGGTGACCCTCTACGCCGACTCCGACGACGCCGCACGTAGCTTGCCGATGATCATGCGCCTCGGCCCCGGGGAGGAGCGCGAGGACGTGACCTTGCGCGTCCAGCCGGGCGCGAGGATCGTGGCGCAGGTGCACCCCGAAGCTGGCACCCGGGAGGGCCGCCGCATCACCCTGCGTCAGCAGAGCGCCGGGGACTTCCCCTTCGGCGGCGGCATGGGCGGCGGACGCAACAACTCCTCGACCACCGACGCGGACGGCGCTGCCGTCTTCGAGGGGCTCGATGCCGGCACCTACGTGCTCGAGATGCAACCGGAGCGCAACCCGGCGTGGGAGAACGACCCTGCCAGCAGGCTGCTGCGCGGCGCCAACCAGAAGAAGGCCGAGGTCGAAGTCACGGCCGGCACCACGAGCACCGTCACACTCGGTGGACCCTCGCCCGAGCGCGTGATCGTCACCGGTCGCATCACGGTCAACGGCGAGCCGGTCGCCGCGGGGCTGGTCACGGCGATGGACCTGGAGACCAACCAAGAGCGTCCGTCGAGCGCGGCGAATGCGGACGAAGAGGGCAACTACCGGCTGGAGCTGGACCACCCGGGCCGCTGGCGCTTCAGCGTCCGCTTCGGCCAGGGTTCCTGGACCACCGTGACCCAGCAGGTCTCGAGCGGGGAGCACCGCATCGACTTCGAGATCCCCGAGGCCAAGGTCACCGGGATCCTCCGTGGCCACGACGGCCAACCCTTGGCGGAGACGGCGGTCGGGATGGTCGACTCCGAGTCGGACGGGCGCCGCAACGATTGGTTCGCTCAGAAGAACGCCGTGACCGACGCGGAGGGTCGCTACAAGTTCGAGAACCTCGCGCCCGGCACCTACTACATCCGCGCCGGTGGTGGAGACGGCGGCTTCGGGTTCCTGCGCGAGCAGAAGCAGGAGCACGGCCGGGTGCTCGTCGTGATCGAGGTGAAGGAGGACTCCGGCGAGATCGAGCAGGACATCAAGCTGCCGCTCGCCGGTGAGATCAGCGGCAACGTGCGCAACGCCGACGGCCAACCGGTTGGCGGGGCGCGCATCAGCGTGCAGGACTCCGAGGGCCGCAACCTCTCCCAGTTCGACTTCTTCCGCAGCGGGCCGGACGGAGCCTACACCTACGGCGGCGTGGGTCCGGGGCGCTACACCGTGACGGCGTCCCAGGGCGACAAGGGATCGGGTTCCGAGACGGTCAAGGTCTACGAGGGCGCCACGACCGAGCTCGACCTGATCCTCAAGTAGGACCTCGCGGGTGAACGGCAGGCGGCGCGCCGGGAGAGCTC
>JAQBVH010000354.1 GCA_027623615.1 Planctomycetota bacterium
CAAGCCCTGCAGGAGGGGCTGGGCGATGCGCTGGTTGACCGGGTTGGCCTCGACGATGAGCACCGGAAGCCCCCCGTCCCTCGCATCGGCGGCGGGCAGCAGGATCTGCCCGGCTCGGTCCAAGCACTCCTGGATCCGGTCGAGCAGCTCCGACTGCCGCACGGGTCGGTCGAGCAAGATCAGGTGCTCGTGCACTGCCGGAGGAATCGTTCCGGGCTCGAGGAAGCCAATCGCCGTCCCGCGTCCGACGGCGCCGCAGAGCTCGGTGAGCGCCGCGTCGACCTGGGCGAGGTCGAAGACGACGAAGCGGTAGGGCCGCTCGCCCCGCAGCACTTGCAGCGCCGCGGACACGTCCTCGACGCGGTCGACCGGCGCGCCCCAGGTGAGCAGCAGCTCCCATGCCGTGCGCATGTTCGCGGAGCCATCGTCGAGAAGCAGCACCCAGTGGCCTTCGAGACTCGGCGTGCGGGCGGGAGCACCGGGCCGGGTGCGCAGCACGCAGGTGAAGGTGAACACCGAGCCGACCCCGAGCTCCGAGCGCACCGTGACCGCGCCGCCCATCAGCTCGGCCAACCCACGGGCGAGGGCCAGGCCCAGCCCGGTGCCGCCGTGCTTGCGCGTGGACGAGCCGTCGAGCTGTTCGAACGGCGCGAAGAGCCCCTCGAGGACCTCCGCGTCGATGCCGACCCCGGAGTCCTTCACGTGGAAGCGCACGGTCACACGGTC
The DNA here is from genome assembly GCA_027623615.1 of Planctomycetota bacterium. Lineage (GTDB taxonomy): Bacteria > Planctomycetota > UBA1135 > UBA1135 > JALWOP01. The sequence goes on from JAQBVH010000354.1 coordinate 727, forward strand.
CTTGTGATGGCTCTCGAGGTCCGCGCGCACGGAGACCCCGCCGAGGTCGGTGTACTTGACCGCGTTCGAAACGAGCTGCATCAGGACCTGGCGCAGTCGCAGGGGGTCACCCTCGAGGAGCGGTGGCACCTCCCCACCGACCAGGCAGGTGAACTCGAGGCCCTTGGCTCGCGCCTGAGGTGCGAACAGGTCCTGGACGCCGTCCACGATGCGCCGCAGGTCGACCTCGTCCTCCGAAAGCTCGATGCGGCCGGCTTCGACGTCGGCGAAGTCGAGCAAGCCCTCGACCAGCCCGAGCATCGTCAGTCCGCTGTCGCGCATGGTCTCCAGGAGCTCGCGCTGCTCGCCGTCCAGCGCTGTGCGGCCCATGAGCTCGACCGAACCGAGGACGCCGTTGAGGGGGGTGCGCAGTTCGTGGCTCACGTTGCTCAAGAGCTCGTCGCGGGCGCGCTGGAAACCGAGCGCGTCGTCGCGGGCCGAGGTCAGCTCGATCGCGCTGCGACGCAGGCGCTGGATGATCGCCTGGAGCACCAGGAGCACGACCCCCAGCAGGACCGCGCTCCCACCCGCTTCGACGAGGAGTGCCCTGCGCACCGTGAGCACGGCCTCGCGGCTCTGGTCGCGGAAGGTGGCCAGGGCGAGCTCGAGGCCGCGATCGAAGCGTCGCTGCTGCGCGGCGTAGTCGGGAGCGTCGAGCAGCGCCGTGGCGTCTCCCGGGTCACCTTGCCCACGGGCGAGCAGCGCCTGGGCTTCGAAGCGAACGAGGACCTGGTTCGCCTCGACCACTTCGGCCAGGGCCGCGCTCGACATCGGTGAGGCCAGGGCCTTCCCGATCACGGCCTCGAGGGCCGAGTGGTGCAGGCGATAACGGCGCTCCCAGCTCGGGTCCTGCGTCGAGGCGGCCAGGCGCACCGATGCGCGGCGCACCAGGTCGAGCTGCTGGATTTCCCCCAGGGTGCGGCCAAGATCGATCGCCACCCGCTCGGTCCTGCGCAGCGTGCGCAGGCCCTCGGTCACGCGCCAACCGAGCCCCGCCAGCACGGTCAACAGGAAGGTCGGCACCAACCACCGTTGGGTGACCCTCGACCGGCCAAGCCTGTTCAACCTCCCCTTGCTCATCGGATCCCAAGAGTGAGATCGGCCCACCTTGGTGATCCATGGAGCGCGAACACTGGAGATCTACGGGAATTCCCTATGCTGCCTCTGGCGGCCCCTCCGGTGGGATTCCCAGTCCCACAGGCGGTCCCACAAACGGGCCCGCGGCACCGGCAGGGTCTCCCGCCGCAGCCCTCGCGTACACAGATGCCGCCTTGGACTGGTTCGGTCTCGACGTGCAAGCGGCCCGAGTTCGTCTCCCACGGACCGGTCGCGCTCCTCCGCGTACAGCACGCGACCGAGCTCCGTCAGGGTCCGCGTGAGGTCCACCCTCGAGGAACGCCTGCGGCTCGGAACTCGATCCGCGCCGTCCCATCAGGACAGCTGAACGTTCGCCCGTGCGGTCGCGAGCAGCTCTTCGAGAATCCACTGGCGACGAGCGAACGGGCTCCGCGGCACATGGGCTGGACCGTGTGGCTGCACGCGGCGGCGCACGGCTCGAGCACGTCGAGCCCCGTGACCGGGTCGTGGGGAACCCGCGTCTTGGCCAGGAACTCCCCTCGCGTGGTCGGGGCGCCAATCATCCTCACAGGCTTGCAGCTCCTCCGGGAGGAGCTCTTTCGGCCCGTCAGGCGTGGATGGCGTCCGCGTTGTCGACGTCAGGGACGAGGAAGAAGCGACCGATCGCCACTTCGAAGGTGGTGCCGTCCGGCCTGCGGAAGGTGTACGTGCCCTCCATGGTTCCCCACGCGGTGTTCAAGGGGCACCCGCTCTTGTATTCGAACAGCTCCCCGGGCCCGAGGTCCGGCTGGCGGCCGACGACTCCCTCGCCGACGACCTCATGCTTTTCGTTGTTCGCGTCGAGCACGACCCAGTGGCGCGACAGGAGCTGGGCGTGCTCCGTGCCCTCGTTCACGATGCGCACGCGGTACGCGTAGTACCACAGCGCGTCGCGCTCAGAGCGGTCGGGAATGAAATGGGCCGCCGCCTGGACACGGATGCCCTCGGTGGTGTGATCCGAGTTGGGGCTGGACTTGATGGTCGGTTCCACGCTTGCTCCAAGGGTGCGGGGATCGATCGGGAGAGGCAAGCAGGGGTAGGATAGGCCCTCCCACCGGCCGCGCAACCGCACGTGACTCCCAGCTACGCACTTCTCCCCCTCCTGCTCCTGGCCAGCTGTGCAGGGCGTGTCGGCTACCAGCCCCAGGCACCCAGGGACGCCGACGCCCGCTTCGCGAGGTTTCTGCGCGAAGTCCGCCTGGCACGTCTGGACCGGGACCCGAGCCTGCGTCGCCTCGCTGGACTGGAACCGCTGGAGGCCTACCCGGTCCTGGCCAGCGCCGAACGCGAGGAGGAGCGCGCCCTGACCACCCGAGAGCTCGCCCGGCTGACCGCTTTCTCCCCTACCGACCTCGGGATCGAGCAACGCCTCGACCACCGGCTCCTGAGGACCGCGACCCAGGCGCGCCTCGCCAGCCTCGACTGGATCGACCACGCGCCGATCACGCACCCCGGGTCAGGAGCCCTGGCCGAGCTCGAGGTGCGCCTCCTGGCGCCCCGCGCCTGGGAATCGGAGCAGCACCTGCTCGCCTGGATCGACCAGGTCCAGGCGGGTGCGGCCTGGCTGAAGCAAGCCAACGAGGTCCTCCGTGACCGCGAGCGCCGCGGCCTGGCGCCCTCCCAACGAGCGCTGACCCTGGCCCGGGAAGAGGCGGCGGGGTGGACCGAGGGCGGTGTGGAGTCGGCGCGACTCGTCGCACACCTCGTCCGAGGTCGCGCGCAACTCGCGGGCGGGGTCGACCCGCTGCGCCTCGAGGACCTGGTGCGGCGCGCGCGCGTGGCGCTCGACGAGGAGCTGAATCCCGCCCTCTCTGCCTGGCACGCCACGATCGAGGATCTGGTCGGGCGCTCCACGGGCAGCGCGGGTGCCTGGTCCCGCCCTGATGGAGCGGCGTGGTACGCGCATGAACTCGAGCAGGGCACCAGCCTGCCGATGAGCGCGGGTGCGTTGCACCTGCTAGCCCGTGAGGAGGTCGATCGCGTCGAGGCCGCCATGCGTCCGCTGCTCGCCCAGGTCGACCATCCTGGGAGCGTTGTCGGCTTCCTCGGCCTGCTGCGCACCGACGAGCGCTTCCGACTCGAGACGGCCGCGGCTCGCGAGCGGGTCGCGCGCACGATTGGCGACGTCCAGCAGGCCCTCGACAAGATCGTGACCGACCCCCCGGAGCTGACCTTCGACGAGGCGCCTCCGGAGGGCATGGGAGCTCCCCAGCTCTTCGCCTGGACGATCACCCAGGGCTTGCCCGGTCGCGCCCTGCGGGAGGGTTGGATCGCTCCGCGGTCTCCGTTCCGCGAGAACCTGGCCTACCTCGCCTGGTCGAGCGGCTGGGACGTCTACGTCGCCTCGGTCGTGCTCGAGCTCGGGCTGACCGAGGATCCCTACGAACAGGTCGCGCTCCTCGAGCGCGAGCTCTGGCACGCCGCGCTGCTGGTGGCCGACACGGGTATGCACCACGAACGCTGGTCGCTCGATCAGGCGAGCGACTACCTCGAGCGCACGACCGCCGCGCCGCGGGAGCAGGCCTCTGCGGCCGTCGACGAGCTCTTGCTGCGCCCTGGATCCGCGGCGCCCGCGGTCGTGGGCTACCTGCGCTTCCAGGAGCTCCAGCGGCGTGCGCGGACACGCCTCGGTTCACGCTTCGACCTCGCGGAGTTCCACCGCTTCCTGCTCGCGCTCGGTCCTCTCCCGATGAACGTCCTCGAGGAGCAGGTCGCGGCTTGGGGCACCCGCACGCTGCGTCGACCGGCCGGGTAGAGTCCATTCTGCGTCCGGCCCCGGGCCCACCGTGTTCCACCGCGCAAGCCCTTGCGCATTCCGGTGACGCGGGCGACCTTTAAGGTCCCCAAACAATTCGGATCATGCTCTCTCCACGCCTCATCCTCCCGCTCACCTTGCTCGTCC
>JAQBVH010000355.1 GCA_027623615.1 Planctomycetota bacterium
CGGCCGTCGCGGGCCGCCGAGGTCACCGTGTAGCGCCCCGGCGGCAAAGGGCCGAAGCGCTTCTTCGAGCTCGTGACCTCGTCGCGGAAGCCGTTCTCCCCGTCCCTGCGGGGGACGAGGTCGGTCACCTCGTCGCCGGCCTGGGTGAAGATTCGGAACGCGGCGGCGACCGGCTCGTCGCCCGACGCTGCTCGCACCCGCGCGTAGCCCGCGGGTTGCAAGGTCAAGATCACCTCGGTCGTGCGGTCGAGGTCCGGTCGCGCCGTGGTCACGGCCGCCAGGTCGCCATGCTGGGCACTGACGAGCAACGGCTCCGCTGGCAAGGAGTCGAACGCGACGGTCGTGCGGCTTGGACGAGGCTCGATGAACAGCGGAATGCCTTGCGCCGTGCGCACCTGCATGTAGACGCCCGTGGCCACGGCGCCATCGGGGTAGCGCACCAGGACCTGGAGCCCGGCGCCTGCCCGTAGGTGGAGCTCGAGACCCTGCACGTGTTCGTGCGAGCCGACCAGGATTCCGGTCAGCGGTGCGGCGCAGAGCCCTCCATTGCCTTCGAGCCGCAGTCGGTACGACCCGGGCCGCAGGGCCTCGAAGTGGAAGAAGCCCTTGGCGTCGGTGTTCTGTCCGCGACCGCTGTCGGGCAGGATCCGATCGAGGTCGCGGTCCTCGCGCTCGAGGGTCACCCGGAAGGGTCGCTCGATGCTCTCCTCTGCGATGACGCGTCCCGAGACCTGGCCGCCGGGCAGGTGCACGTCGTGGTGGAAGGTCTCGGCCTGGGGAATGATCACGCGCTCTACGAAAGTCATCGGGCCGTGACCCTCTTCCATGACCTGGTAGGCGCCGGCTGCCGGGATCAAGATCTCGTAGCGGCCCTCGTCGTCCGTATGGCACATGGCGACACCCTCGACCAGGGGCTCGCCCTCGCGGAAGAAGTAGAGCTTCTCGTCGACCTCGACCTCGCCGCCGCGGCTCAATGTACCGGTGACCGTGATGCCCTCGGTAGTTGGTGCCAGCTCGAGGACCGCGGTCTCGCCCGCGACGACGTTCACCGAGCCCGAGAGGATCGACTGCAATCCGTTGTTCTCGTTCACGGCGACCACCGACCAGCTTCCGGCGGGGAGTGGGCCAAAGACGACAGGCTTCTCCGTGTCGGACTCTTCATTCTCGACCAGCTCGTCGTTGGCGATCAGGATGACCTGATAGTCGCGGGCGAGCCGGCCGGCCTCGTCGAGCACGTGGACTTCCACGTACCCGCCAGGCGGGAGCCGCAGTTCGATCCCCCGCAGGATCTGACCCGGGGCGAGGTCGACCTCATACGCCTCGCTCTGCGTGAGCTCCGTCGTCGCCCTCAGCAAGACCCGACCAGGCGCGAGCCCGCGCAGGCTGAACGTCCCGTCGCCGCGCGTGCTGGCCTTGCCCATCAGGCAGCTGGCCTGCACCCCGTGAACCTCGACCATCCCCTGGGCCCGCTCGCCGGCGCCGTCGAGGACGACCCCCTCGATCTCCGCCGGCTCGACGAGCACGAGCTCGATCGGGCTCGGGCTCGGCACCGGGTGGTCCGCCCAGTAGTCCTCCCCGCGCGTCGTCCCCGCAGGGAGGTCGTGGACGAGGAGGTGGTAGCGACCCGCGGCCACACCCTCGACCCGGTAGCGCCCATCCTCGCTGGTGAGCGGGGCGCCCGGCGCGCCGAGCATGTGCAGCTCCTGCCCAACCGGGAGCAGGGTCAGCTTGATCTGGCGCGCGGGCTTGCCGTCCGCGTAGCGCACGAACAGCTCGAGCACCTCGTCGCCAGGCGGGAACCAGGGTCTGGCCTCGACCTCGAGGGGGTGAGCCTCGGCGACGGGTTCGGGGTCGACCGCGACCTCCGTGCGGTCGTCCGACGTCCGAGCCGGCCCGGTCGCTCCTGGGTCTTCGAGGTCCGCGTTCGGGCGCTCATGGGCGTGGGGCTGATCCGAGGGTTCTTCGCGCCCCGGGTCGTCGAGGCCCGGGGTCCCCCGCCCCGTCGCCATCACGGCGACGAGGACGACCACGACCATGGCCAGAGCGACGAGCAACGAGCGCTGCATGCCTCCAGCATGACCCCTACCGGGCGCGCATCGCCAGGCGTTTCTCGGCCTCGCCCTTCAGGCGCACGTTCTTCTCGACGTGGTCACCGTCGATGACGGCGCTGACCGTGTACAGGCCAGGCGGCAGGGGACCGAGGCGGTGCTCGTGGGGCGAGAACTGCCCCTCCATGTAGAGCGCCTGCAGGTCGTTCATCCCGAACATGCCGGTCACCTCGCGGCCCTCCTCGTCCTTGACGGAGACCGCGGCGGCGGCAGGCTTGCCGGCCTTGTCACGCAGGACGACCCACAGGATCGTGCCGCCCTCGAGCTGCAGGGACACGGACGTCGCGCCGTTCTCGCGGACCTCGACCGGGTCGCACTCGGCGCAGGTCAGCCCGAGGCTGCGCGCGGAGACGGTCACCTCGCCCGGCGCGATGCCGCCGTAGCTCCCCCGCCCCGAGCCGTCGCTGACCACCATCGAGAAGGGCTCGAGCATGCGGCCGTTCGCGTCGCGTACGAAGATCGAGGCGCCCGGCACGGGCTGGCCGCCCGGGCCGGTCACCGTGATGTTCAGGGTGCCGGGGCGCGGGAGACGCAGGACGACGTTCTCCTTCCATTCGTCCTCGCCGAGGACCAGGTTGCCCGTGGTCGTGCGGCCGAAGTCGGACTGCATCGCGCCGCTGAAGGGCGAGGCGCCGCCCGCCGACAGCCGGTAGGTGCCGGGCCGCAGGGCGCGGATGTCGAAGGTGCCGTCCGCCGCGGTGGCGATCTCGGTGTACTGCCCGCCGAAGAAGGCGTCCGTGCGCACCACCCCGTCGAAGGTCAGGGTCACCCGCGCGCCGCCCGCGGGGTCTCCGTCGGGTCCGACGAGCCGGCCGCTGATGCGGCCGAGGGGCAGCTCGAGGTCGTATTCGAACTCCTCGGCGCCCTGGGGCACCACCAGCGCGTACTCGATCGTGTTCTGCTGCCCCGCCGCGCCGCTGACCACCTGGATGCTGACCACGTAGTCGCCGCTGCCGTCGAGCTCGATGCGGTAGCCGCCGTCGTCGGCGACGGTCGTGTTCCTCATCGCCTCGTACATGCGCTCACCGGGGGGCACGAAGCTGACCAGGGCGCCGCCGTAGCCTTCGCCAGCGAGGGTGACCTTGCCGTGCACCACCACGAGCTGCTCGGGGGGCGCGCCGATGATCACGTGGGTCGTCTCACCCTCCTTGACGGTGGCCTGGGCCACCTTGAACTGACCCATCATCGAGGCCATGTCGATGCCGTCCTCGCCGACCGCGATCTCCTGGCTCGGGTCCATGGCGACGAGCATGTACATGCCCGGCACGACGTTCTCGACCTGGAACCGGCCGCGCCCGTCGGTCAGCGAATAGAGCTGGGAGAAGTCGCTCATCTGGAAGCCCATGATCATGAACCCGGTGGCGGCGCTGCCGTCCGCCGCGAAGACCTCGCCCGTGATCGTCCCGCCCTTGGTCAGGCGCAGGTCGAGGTTCTCGCGCAGCTCCTTGGGGTCGAGCTCGAGCGTGGCGGCGGCGCTGCGGCTGAACCCGGGGGCCTTGGCGACGAGCGCGAGCTCGCCCGGCGCGACGCCGGTGAGCTCGTAGCGGCCCTCCTCGTCCGAGACGGCGCGCAGCTCGTCGGGATAGTAGTCGGTCTCGACCTGCCAGCCGGTCGAGGCCTGGGCGCGCTCGACGACGGCGCCGACGGCCGGCTCCCCGTCCGGATCGAGGACCCGCCCGCGCACGGTCGCCGCATGGATGACCGCTAGGCGCAGGCCGGTCGCTTCGTCGGAGGGCAGGTCGACCAGCGTCGGCTCGCTCGTGACGAGCCCGTCGCCCTCGACCGTCACCGACCAGCGTCCCTCGGTCAGGTTTCCGAGGGCGAAGCTGCCGTCCCCGTTGGCGAAGGTGGCTTGCTGGTAGCCGACCGTGACGCTCATGAAGTCGCCTTGGGCCTCCTGCCGGGCGACCACCGAGAAGGCCGGCACGGGCGCGCCGTCGGTGTCCACGACGATACCGCTGAGGAAGAGGCCCGGTCGCAGCACGAGCTCGAGGGGCACCCCGCCGGGCAGCACGCCGTCCCGGCGCGCGCGCCACTCGATCGGCTCGCCGGCCTCCTCGCGGCTGTCGCGCGCCTCGACGACGAAGGGGCCCGCGCCGAGCCCCTTGAACACGAACTCCCCGAGCTCGTTCGTCGTCGCGCGGGCGCGCCCGCCGCGCATGCCGTTCATGAAGTTCGGACCGCTGACCCGGGCCACGTCGAAGTCGGCGCGCAGTGTGAGCCCGGCGACGGGGGCGCCGGCTTCGCTGCGCAGACGTCCCTGGATCGAGCGCCCGGCGTCGAGCACGAGGTCCAGGCCCTCGACCGCGTGGCCCTCGCGCGTCTCGGTCTTGTGCGGGTTCGTGTCGAGGTACTCGGGGTGATCGGCGGTGACCTTGATGGTCCCGATGGGCAGGCCCATCAGGTCGTAGGCGCCCTTGTCGTCGGTTGTCGTCTGGCGCACGACCTCGTCGTCCATGCCGAAGATGCGCCCGGGCAACCAGGCGGTCACCGTCGCGCCCCCGACCGGGTCACCGGACTTCTCGATCACGATGCCCCGCACGCGCCCCGCGGCGTCGAGGACCAGGTCGTGCACGACCTCGGTCAGCGGTGTCAGCATGCCCAGGTCTCCGCGTTGCCCGCCGAACTCCTCGCAGCGGGCGGACCACTGGTAGGGACGCAGGCAGGG